>JALZEZ010000240.1 GCA_030861775.1 Actinomycetota bacterium | reverse complement strand
GCGGCGCGCCGATCGCGAGCTTCAGGGCCAAGCTGGCGGAGCCGGCCTGGCGCGGCTGGCGCGTGCGCCTGCGGCCGGGCGAGGTGCTGCTCCTGGCCGAGTCCTCGGCGGACCCGGACCGGCAGCCCCCGCCCACGACCACCATCGACCTCGCCGCCCGCGAGCCCGGCCTCGCGCTGCCGCCGTCCCCGCCCGCGCCGCCGGACCGCTGGGCCGAGCGGCAGGTTGTCGTGCCGGCGGCGACAGCCGTCCTCGACGTGGACTTCACGCCGATCGACATGACGCTCGAGGTCAGCCTCAAGCGCAGCGGGCCGGCGTCCGCGCAGCCGGTCGTGCCGATGAGCGCCCAAGGCACGGCGCGGGGCCAGCAGACGGACAGCGCGCCGCTCACGCGCGTGGCGCCCGGCCTCTACCGCTCGCAGCCGCGCGCCTGGCTGCGCAAGAACCTCCCGTACAGCCTCGTCATCGACGGGGACGTGCACCGACGGATCGCCTTCGACTACACGCACCCGGTGACGCGGCTCCGGGTGATCGACCCATGACAACCAGAGCCGCGACCAGAGACAAAGGAGAGGGCCCGTGCCGCAGTACTTCTCACCCGGTGTCTACGTAGAAGAGGTCTCCAGCGGACCGAAGCCGATCGCGGGAGTGCCGACCAGCGTGGCCGCGATCGTGGGCAAGGCCCGCAAGGGCCCGGCGCTCGAGCCCAGGCGCGTGACGAGCTTCCAGGAGTACCTGGCCCTGTTCGGCGACTACGTCGACGACGGCTACATGGCCGAGTCCGTCAACGGCTTCTTCGAGAACGGCGGCAATGCGATCTGGGTCGTGCGCGCCGACGCGTCGCAGGCGGCGACGTGGAACGTGACCGACGCGAACGGCAGGCAGTCGTTCGTGGTCGACGCGGCCTCACCTGGCGACTGGGCGAACGACCTCGCCGTGCGCACGTTCTGGGACGTCGGCGGCGGCAGCGCGAGCGCCTACGCGTCGAAGGTCACGGCGGCCAGCGCCTCCATCAACAGCACCGACCCATTCCAGCTCGCGGTCGAGTCCGCCGCCGGCGCATCGCCGGGAATGCCCGTCCACGTGTACGGGGCCACGACGGTCAAGCGCGTGGCCAAGGTCCAGTCGGTGAGCGCGAACACGCTCACGCTCACGCTCGCGAACGCGCCCACGCCGGCGATCACGTTCACGCCCGACGACGACGTGTGGGTCGTCGCCCGCGTGGGCCCCGACGCCCTCTCGTTCACCAAGGGCAACGGGGTCGAGAAGGCCGACCTGCTGCGCGCGCGGGCCGCAGGCGAGACGGACGACCAGTATGGGGTCGTCGAGACCGTCCAGAGCACGGGCGCGGGCCTCACGGGGACGCTGGTCGGCAATGGCTTCTCCGACTCGGTCGACGCCGCGACCTTCGCGCGCCGCACCGTGCTGCTCGACGCCGCGCTGCCCGCCGACCCGGCCGGCCGCACCAACCCCGACCCCGGAGCGCTCGACTACCTCGGCCAGCCCAAGCCGCTCACGGACATCGTCCGGCTGATCGGCCGCGACGGGCTCGAGGCGCCGCTCGGCACGGGCCAGAACCCGAAGTTCGACACAGGCGGCGTCGAGCTCCCGCCCGGCACTGTGAAGGTCGAGGTGGGGGTCCAGGTCTCGCCCTGGCAGGTCACGCTCCCCGAGCAGACGTTCCAGACGGCGGCCGAGCTGACCGAGGCGTTCAAGTGGGTCCCGCAGGGGGTGATGGTCGAGCTCACGCGCACGGGCACGTCGAAGGTCCAGGCCACGCGCAGCGCGGCCGGCTTCGACCTGACCCCGGCGAGCACGCAGTTCCCGCTCGCGAAGGTGACGAAGGTCGCCTACGTGTTCGCCGGGGACGTCGCGGTGGTGACCGCCACGGCGCCGCCCGAGGCCGGCGACTGGCTGGCCACCGGCAACACGCTCGCCGACCGGCGGCGGATCACCGGGGTGGTGGAGCTCGCCGGCTCTCCGCCGGGCGTGTACGCGGTCAGGGTGGCGGGCCTCACGGCCGCCCCGGCGGCCGGGAACCTGCTGAGGTGGCAGCCGACCCGCTTCGAGACGGTCCGCTTCGGGATCGACGTGGACCCGCCGGCCGACGCGGCCGTGCCGCCAGAGCATTTCCCGGGGCTCTCGCTCGACCCCAGCCACGACCGCTACTACGCGAACGACGGCGTGATCAACGAGCGCTCGAAGCTGATCGAGGTGCGGGAGCGCGCCGCGGCTCAGGGCCAGACGCTCACCGCGGTCTCGAACGTGAAGGCGCTGCCGGCGCGGGTCGCGCCGCGGACGGCCGGGGACACCGGAGACGTCGACGTCAAGTCGATCGAGTCCGGTCTCGCGGCCCTCGAGAAGGACAGCGAGCCGGCGCTCGTGGCCTGCCCCGACGCGTTGACGCTCGACGACGACGTGCTCACCGCGCGGGCCGTCGACCTGATGGTCGCCCACTGCGAGCGAATGCGCCGCTTCGCGGTGGTGGACCTGCCCATGATCGACGACGACCAGGAACTGAAGCGCTGGCGCCTGGAGACCGTCAACAGCACGTACGCGGCCGCGTACGCGCCGTTCGTGAAGATCATCAACCCGCGCATAGGGCCCGGTCAGGCGCGCGTGATCGAGGTGCCTCCCAGCGGGTTCATGATGGGGGTCTACGCCCGCGTGGACAACGAGCGTGGCGTGTTCAAGGCACCCGCGAACGAGATCGTCAGGGGAATCGTGGGGCCCCACAAGGAGTACACGCAGCGGCACCAGGACGCGCTCAACCCGAACGCGGTCAACCTGATCCGAACGTTCCGCGGGCGGGGCACGCGGATCTGGGGTGCTCGCAACGCGACCGACGATACGACCTGGCGCTACGTGAACGTGCGCCGGCTGTTCAACTTCGTCGAGTCGTCCGTAGACGCGGGCACGCAGTGGGTCGTGTTCGAGCCGAACGACCCGAACACCTGGCTGCGCGTGCGCGTGACGGTCGAGAACTTCCTGAACGGGGTCTGGCGGTCCGGCGGGTTGCTCGGCGCAGCCCCCGAGGAGGCGTACCGGGTCCGCGTCGGCTTGGGGGAGACCATGACCGAGACCGACATCGACCTCGGACTTCTGGTGGTGGAAGTCGCCATAGCGCCCGTCAAGCCGGCGGAGTTCGTGGTCTTCCGCATCTCACACAAGCGGCTGTCGGAGTAGAGGAGGAGCACCATGGCCGAAGAGGGACCGAAGTATCCGCTGACCTCGCTTCACTTCCGTGTGAGCTGGGGCGATTCGAACAACACCTCGGCGTTCTCCGAGGTGAGCGGGCTCACGCTCGAGAGCGAGCCGATCGAGTACCGCGACGGCGACGACATATCGCTGACCGTCCGGAAGATCCCGGGCCTCCGCAAGTACGGCAACGTGACCCTCAAGCGCGGGATCGTGCGGGCGGAGAACGGGTTCTGGGAGTGGTGGAACGAGATCCAGGCCGGCACCGTCGAGCGGCGCACGGTCCTCGTCAGCCTGCTCAACGAGACGCACACCCCGGTCATGAGCTGGGAGATCCGCGACGCCTGGCCGGTCAAGGTCGAGGGCCCGAGCCTCAACGCGAAGGGCAACGAGGTCGCCGTCGAGACCCTCGAGTTCGCGCACGAGGGGATGAAGGTCACGGTCGCGTAGCGGCGGGCGATGACGGAGGTCGTCTACCCATACACGAACCTCCGCTTCCGGCTCGAGGTCGGGGACACGACCCTCGTGGCCTTCGCCGAGTGCGGCGGGCTGAGCATGGAGGTGGGCACGGAGGACTACCACGAGGGCGGCGAGAACCGCTTCGTGCACAAGCTGCCGGTCCACGGCCAGCAGTCGAACCTCGTGCTCAAGCGCGGCATGACGGAGAACCGCGAGCTGTGGGACTGGTTCGCGAAGTACCTCGAGACCGGGCTGGTGACGGCCAAGGACGGGCAGGTCAACCTCTACGCGTCGCCGGACCCGCAGGCCAAGGCGGTCAAGTCGTGGGCCTTCACCCGCGCCTACCCGGTCAAGTGGACCGGCCCGGAGCTGAACGCCACCTCGCCGGGGGTGGCGTTCGAGACCGTCGAGCTGGTCCACCGCGGCGTGCGGCTGGTGGCCGTCGAGTCGTGAGGAGGCGGCGGCCGTGCCGGTCACGATCAGGGAGATAACGAGCGAGGTCGTGGTGGGCGGGGCCGACGCCCCGGAGGAGCCCGTTGCGGGGACGGGCGGCGAGAGCTCGAGGCTGGTGGAGCGGGTGGTCCGCGAGGCGACCGAGCGGGTGCTGGAGCGGCTGCGCCTGGAGCGGGAGGCGTAGCGCGTGCCCGACGCCGCCTCCGACCTCCAGAAGCTCGAGCTCGAGCTGTACTCCGACCAGACGTTCGACGAGACCAAGCGCATCGACACGTTCCACGTGCTGTTCAACCCGACCGAGTACACGCGCACGGCGTCGAACACGTACAACCGCCAGGATCCGCCCGGCAAGAGCAAGCCGACCAGCTCGTTCGGCCACGGCAACCCGGACACCGTGAACATGGCGCTGGTCTTCGACGGGACCGGCGTGGTCCCGTCCGACAAGCCGGTGATCGACCGGGTCACGCAGTTCCTGAAGATGGCCCAGTACCGGGGCGCGGCCCACAAGCCGCCCTACATCCGCCTGCGCTGGGGCGGCCAGCAGGGCGGGCTGGACTTCTGCTGCGCGATGAAGACGGCCACGGCGAACTTCACGCTCTTCGACCGCAACGGGCAGCCGCTGCGCGCGAAGGTCAGCGCCACGTTCGAGGAGGTCATGGACGAGAAGACCCGGCGCGGAGTGGACAGGACGTCCTCGGCGGACCTCTACCGCGTCTGGACCGTGCACGCGGCCGAGACGATCGACGGGATCGCCGCGATCGTCTACGGCGACCCGGCCTACTGGCGCGAGATCGCGCGCGCGAACCGGCTGGCGAGCCCGCGGGCGCTGGCGCCGGGGATGCGGCTGCACCTGCCGCCGAAGGAGCGCTGAGATGCCCGCCACGCTCCCGCTCAAGCAGATCCCCGACGTCTCCGGCTTCGTGCTCAAGCTCGGCGACACCGAGGTCCCGCGCGAGTTCGCCGACGCCGTGGTGGCGGTCGACGTGCACGAGGAGGTCGGCCGCCTGGCGCGCGCGAGGCTCGTGCTGAACAACTGGGACGAGGAGACGCGCGAGGTGCGCCACTCGGACGGGGACGAGCTCCAGCCGGGGACCGAGGTCGAGATCCAGCTCGGGTGGGAGGACGAGTTCACCACCGTGTTCGAGGGCGTGGTGGTCTCGCTCGACGCCCGCTTCCCGCCCAAGGGCACGCCGGTGCTCGAGGTCTCCTGCCGCTGCCGCGGGAGCCTGCTCGCCGCGGGCCTCCGCAGCCGCGTGTTCGAGGAGATGACCGACGGCGACGTGGTGGGGGCTATCGGTGGCGACCACGGCCTGACCCCCGAGGCGGACGCCGGGCCGACGAACCCGTTCCTCGTGCAGGCAGCCGAGACCGACTGGGACTTCCTGCGCGAGCGGCAGGCCGCGCTCGGGCACGCCCTCTACGTGCGCGGCAAGGAGCTGCGGGCGAAGCAGCCGGCGGCCGACGGCGACCCGGTGGCCACGCTCGAGTGGGGCTCGACGCTGCTCGAGCTGCGCCTGCGCCAGGAGGCCGGGGGGCGGGTGGCCAAGACCGTCGCGCGGGCCTGGGACCCCGAGGCCCTGGCCCCGGCCGAGGCCGAGGCGGCGCCTGGCGACTCCGGGATGCCGGAGGGCCCGCGGCCGGCGCTCGAGGCCGCCC
>JALZEZ010000239.1 GCA_030861775.1 Actinomycetota bacterium | reverse complement strand
CGCGCGAGCTCGACGCGGGCGCCGGCCAGGCGACGCCGCTCGTCGACGGGCTGCGCAAGCTCCACGCCGGCGCGCAGGACTTCCAAGCGCGCACGGCCGGCCTGGCGAAGGGGCTCGGCGACACGAAGCGGCTGGCGCGGCTCTTCGAGTCGGGCTACACGACGGTCGCGGCGATCGAGACCGCACCTCGCTCGCAGCGCGAGGCGGCCTCCTGGGCGATCAACTGGGACCGCGGCGGGAACGCCGTGCGCTTCATGGTCGTGCAGAAGGCGAGCTACAAGGAGGGCGACTCCGCGGAGGACATCCCGACACGCGCCGGAAGCCCGTTCCGCGCCCGGCTCGAGAAGCGCGTCGACGAGCTGGCGGAGCGAATCGACGCCACCGGCGGCGTCGGCGGGAACGCGGCGACCGTGGCGGACTTCGACCAGGCCGCAAAGGACAGCCTGCCGCTTCTCGTGCTCGTGCTCGTGGTCTCGACCTACCTCGCGCTCGTCGTGGTCCTCCGGAACCTGATCCTGCCGTTCATCGCGGTGGCCCTGAACGTGCTGACGCTGATGGCGGCGTTCGGGGTCATGGCGCTCGCGTTCGGGCCCAATCCGCCGCTCGGCGGGCCGGGCTTCGTGGACGACATCATGGTGATGGTCGTCTACACGGTGACGTTCGCCCTGTCGATCGACTACGCGGTCTTCATCCTCGACCGGATGCGCGAGGGCTGGGTGCACACCCGCACGGTCGAGGGGGCGATCGCCCACGGCATCGAGGGCACGGCCGGCGTGATCACCGGCGCCGCGGCGATCATGGCGTGCGTCTTCATCGGGTTCCTGTTCAGCCCCATCGTGTCGCTTCGCGAGCTCGGCCTGGCTCTCAGCGTCGCGGTCATCCTCGATGCCACGCTGATCCGCCTCGTGCTGCTGCCGGCCGCCATGCGCCTGGCGGGCGAGCGCGCCTGGCACACGCCGCGCTGGCTCGAACGGCTCCTGCGGCCGCGGCGCCGGCGCGCGAAGGAGGCCGCAGCGCCCGCGGCGCCCGCGCTCCCCTCCTGGCGGTAATGCGGCTCCCGGACAGCGCGCACACCTCCCGTCCCTGGCGCATCCACGAGCTGACCCGCGACTTCCGGCTCGAGGACGTGTGGGCCCTGCCGACGCCGGGCGGCCCGGACGACTTCCCCAGGGTGGTCGAGCTGGTCGCCTCGCTGGACCTCACCAAGAGCCCCTCGCGCGCCGCGCGCTCGCTCGCGGTGATCCGCGTGAAGCTCGGCGAGCTGCTCCGCTGGGACGACCCGGCCACCGGCCTGGGCTCCAGGGTCCCGTCGCTGCGCGAGCGCCTGCCCGAGGACCTGCGTCAGGCTCCCGCCGGCCCGGACTTCGAGGAGCTCCCGGCCAGCTCCGTGTACCTGCTCGACGACGAGTGGGCGTTCGAGGTCGCCAATCACACCGTGCACGCGGTCCTGCATGTCGGCTGGGTCCCGGACGGCGCGGGTGTCCACCGCGCGCAGCTGGTCATCCTGGTGAAGCCGAACGGCCGGCTCGGGACGGCGTACGTGGCCGCGATCCGGCCGTTCCGGTATCTCGCCGTGTACCCGGCGCTGATGCGGCAGATCGAGCTCGGGTGGCGCGACTCCGCGCCGTTCGAAGCCGTACGCTGACCGGTCCCCGTGCGGAATCACCGGCGTACGCCGCTCATGGTCCTGATCGCCGTCGCGCTGCTCGCGAGCTCCGGGGCGGCGCAGGCACAGAGCCCGCGCGAGCCTCCGATCACCGCGACGCCGCGCGCGCAGTGCGACTCGGACTCGCACCCCGAGCCCGGCATGCAGGGACGCGTCCCGAAGGACGAGGTCGACGCCGGTCGCGCCGCCAAGGGCTACTGGTGCAACCTCACGCGCATCGGTCACGTCGGCGAGACCGGCGGCTTCCGCGTGCACCGCTACGTCGACAGGGCCGGCCACGAGTGCGCCTACTACGACACCGCGCTCTTGTTCCCGACCAACACCCTGAACTTCAGCCTCGACCCGACGGGCGTCGCGGTCCTCGACATGTCCGATCCGCGCAAACCCGTGCGCACCGAGACGCTCGCGACGCCGGCGATGCAGACGCCGCACGAATCGCTGCGTGAAGCGCGGGGTCCTGGCCGCGGTGATGGGCAACCCCGCGCAGTACCCGGGCGGCATCGACGTGTACGACATCAGCCAGGACTGCCGCCATCCGCAGGTCAAGGCGGCGGCGTTCCCGGCGACTCCGTTCGGCCACGAGAGCGGCATGGCGCCGGACGGGCTGACCTTCTACCCCACCTCGCCCGGATCGAGCCACCTGTCGGCCGTCGACATCTCCGACCCCGCGCTGCCGCGCACGCTGGTGACCAGCTCGTACGACACGCACGGGATGTCGGTCTCCGCCGACGGGCGGCGCGGCTACCTGGCGTCGATCGACGGTGGGATGACGATCGTCGACCTGTCCGAGGTGCAGGAGCGCAAGCCAAACCCCCAGATCCGCGAGATCAGCCACATGACCTGGTCGAACACGACGATTCCTCAGATCCCGATCCCGGTCACGATCGAGGGCAGGCCGTACGTGGTCGAGGTCGACGAGTACTCGGAGGACGAGGACGGCGGGTTCACCGGGCACGGGGACCGCGTCGGCGCCGCGCGGATCATCGACATCTCCGACGAGCGCAAGCCGTTCGTCGTGTCGAACCTGCGGCTCGAGGTTCACCAGAAGGACAGGCGCGCGGCTATCGCCAACGACTACGGCGCGGCGAACCCGACCCAGGGCTACGCGGCCCACTACTGCAACGTGCCGCAGGCGAAGGACCCGGGCATCGTCGCCTGCTCGATGATCCTCTCCGGGCTGCGCGTCTTCGACATCCGCGACCCGAAGCACCCGAAGGAGATCGCCTACCACGTGGCGCCGCCGTCCCACGTCAGCGACACGGGCGGCCCGTTCATCGACGAGGAGGCGAACTGGGCGATGTCGCAGCCGGCGTTCGCGCCCGAGCGCGGTGAGATCTGGTACTCGGACGGGACCAGCGGCTTCCACGTCCTCAAGCTCGACGAGGACGTGTGGCCGTTCGAGGACAGGGGCGCGGGCTGCCTGCGGCCGTCGACGCTGGCGTTCAAGATCCATCGCCGCGGGCGCAACCGGGTGGTGCGGGTGGAGGCCTACGCCAACGGCAGGCGCCGCCTGCGTCAGTCCGGCCGCGACATCACGCGGATCACGCTGAAGGGCCTGAAGCGCGGCGGCACGCTCACGATCCGGGTCGTGGCCACGCACAACACCGGCTCGAAGGTCGTCAGCACCCGAACCTGGAGGGGCTGCACGAAGGGGAAGCCCCGCGTGCGCCGGCTCCCCCCGTAGCCGGCGCTCCGCTCCGAACCGGCGGCGTCCCGCCGGCGCTCAGCTCGACTTCTTGCCGCCCTTGCGGCCGGCCGCCGCCTTCTGGGACTTGTTCCCGCCGCTGCCGCTGCCGCTGCTCTTCTTGCTCTGACTGCTGCCCGAGCTCTTCCCGCCCCGGCTCGAGCTGCCCTCCGAGTTCGAGATGGCGGCCGCGCGCGACTTGCTCATGCCCTTCTTGCGCAGGCCCTCGTACTGCTTGTCGTTCTTGACGCTGGATCCGTGGTCCTTGGCCATGCGATCACCCCTAGAGGCGGGCCTTGAGGAGCTCCTTGCCCCGCTCGCCGCCCTTGCGGCTCGCGTCCTGCGCGCGGCGGAAGAAGTCGGCCAGCTCGCTGTCGCCGTCGTCCTCGGCGTCCTTGATGTACTGCTCGAGGCGCAGCGCGTTGCTGAGCGACTGCTCGGTGAACCAGATGATGTTGTAGTTCTTGTCCTTGGTGCCGGTTACCTGTCCGGTCTCCTGCGTACTTGCTTCCATCGGCGTCCTCCGTCCGGTCGAACTGCGGTTCACCGTTGATCTACCCGGCTGGCGCGGTCCGACACGGACCGACCGGGGGCTTTTCAGCCGCGCGCACCGGGTACCTGATCGGTGGTCGACGGAAGGCGGATCGCGTGAAGCGAATCGATGTCGTGAAGCAGAAGGACGAGTGGGTCGGCAAGACGGGCGGCAGGGTCGTCGTGCGCGCGCCGGTGAAGACGGAGGCGGTCCGCGAGACCGCGCGCGTGGCCAAGGCCGACGCGAAGCCGGTGTCCGTGCGGATCCACAAGGCGAACGGCAGGATCCAGGAGGAGCGGACCTACCCGCGGGCGGCGGACCCGCGGAAGAGCAAGGGCTGAGCCAGACGCTGCTCCTGATACTGGCGGCGCTGGCCGCCGCGTACGGGAGCCTCATCGCGGCGCTCCTGCTGCTGGGCCGTCGCAGCGCGGCGCGCGCACTGGCCGGCTTCATCCCGGACTGCGTCGTCCTGCTGCGGCGGCTGCTGGGCGACGAGCGCGTGCCGCGTACGGCAAGCGCGAAGGGACCGCGCGGGTCTCAGATGGGGATGTTGTCGACGCAGTCGAACTCGGACGCGAACGCGTCCCGCGCGAATAGCTCCGGCGAGGGCATGGGGGCGATGCTGCGCGAGCGGCGGCACACGACGTCGGCGTGAAGGCGCCCGAGCGTCTCGCCGAGTTGGTTGACGATCCGCCAGGTCGTCTCGACGACGACCCTCTCCGGCGTCAGCTCGCGCATCCGGTCCACGTCGATCTCGAGGCCGAGGTCGTCGCCGACTCGAACCGGCCGGTCGAACGTCACGTCACTCAGGCGACGTAGCCCGACGATGTCCTCGATGCCTAGGCTCGAAAAAGCGAAGAAGGCTCGAACGCCCTCCAGTGCCGCCCCCGTGTGCATCATCGCTCCCCCTGTGGTCTCCCCCGGCCACCAATGATTCTCGGATCCGCTCGCGAGTCAAATATCCCGTCGTCAGGAGGTCTTCGGCCCGCTTCTCGCCGGACCCGGGAAGAAGCGGTTGACCCTCCGCTGGTAGTCGCGGTAGTCCGGCCGGTGCTGGACGCTGAAGTGCTCCGCCGGGACGGCGCCGGTGTGGTGGACGAGCACGTAGTACATGGCGCCCGCGATGGCGGGCAGGGCGAAGGCGAAGCCGGCCCACGGGAGCGGGGCGATGTCGTCCGCGAGCCGGACGAGCGCGGGGAGCGCGAGCAGGATCACCCCGTTCCACTGAAGCCACTGGAAGAAGTAGTTGGGGTGGCGCGAGTGGCGCCACAGGCCGACGTCGCACGTGCGGGTCGCGCCGGCGCTCGCGCAGCGCTTGACGAACCGGGCCTTCTGCACGTCGGCCAGCGACTCGAGCGCGAAGCCGGCCGCCCAGACGAGCCCGCCCGCCACGACGACCGGCCCGACCGAGCCGTCGCGGTCGGCGACGGCCAGCATCGCCGGCGCCGCCAGGATCGACGCGTTGCAGAGGCCCTGCTGGAGGATCTCGTGCTGCATCGGGAGCGTCTCGGACCGGTAGCCGTCGCGGCGCCAGAGCATGCGCCGGTAGCGGTAGCGCGGCAGCTCCTCGGTGGGGCGGTCGGTGGCCGCGACGACGACCGCCCAGATCCCCCCGCGCAGGCCCATGGCCAGGTAGATGCCGCCCACGACGATCAGGAGCGATGAGCCGGTGTCGCCGAAGAGCAGCGCCTGGAGGCCGACGGCGGCCAGTCCCCAGGGCCAGACGCCGTCCACGAAGAACATGAGCCCGCGGCGATAGGCGGGCAGGCAGGCTCCGACCCCGAACAGCACGGCCTGCACGCCCAGGTTGACCAGCGCGAAGTCGCGCGTCGACGGCTCGGCCACGAAGGCGGCGAGCACCGCCAGCAGCGGCAGGTCGCGCGACAC
>JALZEZ010000048.1 GCA_030861775.1 Actinomycetota bacterium | reverse complement strand
GAAGGAGGGGGCCGCGTGAACCCCAGCCTCCGCTGTCCCCTCCCCTGCGGCTGAGGCGTCGATAAGCCGGCCCCGGCCGCGCTCGCCTCTCGCCGCCCGCCCTAGTCTCGAACCTCATGCCTGCCGATCTTTCCGTCCTCGCCCAGCCAGCCCTGACCAAGATCGTGCTCGTAGTGATCGACGGGCTCGGCGGGTTCGCCGACGCCGAGCACGGGAGCGAGCTCGAGGAGCTCGGAGCCGAGGTCACGCTGGCCGCGTGCGACGCCGCGGACCGCGACGCGCTGGCGGATCTGCTCGGCGCAATCCCCGAGGAGCACCCGCTCACCGCGGTCGTGCACGCCGCCGGGGTGCTCGACGACGGGTTGATCGAGTCGCTCACCCCCGACCGGCTCGACGGCGTGATGCGGCCCAAGGTCGCCGCGCTGAACCTCCACGAGCTCACGAAGGACCGCGAGCTTTCGCGGTTCGTGCTCTTCTCGTCGCTGGCGGGCACGCTCGGCGCCGCCGGTCAGGCGAACTACGCCGCCGCGAACTCCTTCCTCGACGCTCTCGCCGGGCAACGGCACGCGGATGGCCTCCCGGCGACCGCGCTCGCCTTCGGCATGTGGTCCGACGCCGGCGAGATGACCGGCGAGCTCGGCGCCGCGGACCTCACGCGCATGGAGCGTCTGGGCGTGAGCCCGATGTCCTCGGCCGAGGGCCTCGAGCTGCTGGACGCGGCGCTGCGGACCGGTGAGCCGCAGCTCGTGCCCGCGCGGCTCGACACGGCCGCGCTCAGGGCGCGCGCCAGGGCCGGGACGCTGCCGGCGATGTTCCGGGGCCTGGTGCGCGCGCCCGCGCGCAAGGCGCTCCCCGAGGGACGGTCGCTCGCGCGGCGTCTCGCCGGCATGCCGGACGAGGAGCGCGAGCGCGCCGTCCTCGAGCTGGTCCTCGCCACGGCGGCGGACATCCTCGGACACGAATCGGCCACGGCGATCGACGCCGGCGCCGCGTTCGCGGACCTCGGGCTCGACTCCCTCGGTGCGGTCGAGCTCCGCAACTCCCTGGATGCCGAGACCGGGCTGGGGCTGCCGGGCAGCCTCGTCTTCGACCACCCCACGCCGGCGGCACTCGCGCGCTACCTGCGCGAGCAGCTCGAGGGAGCGCAGCCCGCCGCCGCCAGCGCGCGGCCCAGCGTCCGGCACACCGACGACGAGCCGATCGCCATCGTCGGTCTGGGCTGCCGGCTGCCGGGCGGCGTGGCGTCGCCCGAGGACCTGTGGGAGCTCGTCGCCGGCGGCGCGGACGCGGTGTCCGAGTTCCCGTCCGATCGCGGGTGGGACCTCGAGCGCCTGTTCGATCCGGATCCCGATCGCACCGGCTGCTCGTACACGCGCCACGGCGGCTTCATCGACGGACCCGGCGACTTCGATCCGGAGCTCTTCGGGATCGGGCCGCGCGAGGCACTGGCGATGGACCCGCAGCAGCGGCTGCTGCTCGAGGTCGCCTGGGAGACGTTCGAGCACGCGGGCATCGACCCCACCAGCCTGAGCGGCAGCGACACCGGCGTCTTCGCCGGGGTGATGTACCAGGACTACCGCTGGCTCGTGCGCTCCGGGCCGTCCGAGCTGGAGGGCTACGGGACGGGCACGACCGGCAGCGTGGCGTCGGGGCGCCTTGCCTACGTGTACGGGCTGAGCGGGCCCGCGGTGACGGTCGACACGGCGTGCTCGTCGTCGCTCGTCGCGCTGCATCTCGCCTGCCTGGCGCTGCGGCGCGGCGAGTGCTCGCTCGCGCTCGCCGGTGGGGCCACGGTCCTGGTGACGCCCGACGTGTTCGTGGACTTCAGCCGCCAGCGCGGGCTGGCGGCGGACGGGCGCTGCAAGTCGTATGCGGCCGCGGCCGACGGGACCGGCTGGTCGGAGGGTGTCGGGCTGCTGCTGGTCGAGCGGCTATCCGACGCGCGCCGGCTGGGCCATCGCGTGCTCGCGCTCGTGCGCGGCAGCGCCGTCAACCAGGACGGCGCGAGCAACGGGCTGACGGCGCCGAACGGGCCGGCCCAGGAGCGAGTGATCCACGCGGCGCTGGCGGACGCGGGGCTCTCACCGTCGGACGTGGACGCCGTCGAGGGGCACGGCACGGGCACGACGCTCGGCGATCCGCTCGAGGCGCAGGCCCTGCTCACGACCTACGGGCGCGAGCGCAACGGCACGCCGTTGCGGCTCGGCTCGGTCAAGTCGAACGTCGGCCACACCCAGGCCGCCGCGGGAGCCGTCGGCGTGATCAAGATGGTCGAGGCGATGCGGAACGGCGTGCTGCCGAGGACGCTGCACGTCGACGAGCCCTCGCCGCACGTGGACTGGTCGAGCGGCGCGCTCGAGCTCCTGACCGAGCCGCTGGAATGGCCGGCCGGCGAGCGGCCGCGCCGGGCCGCGGTGTCGTCGTTCGGGATCAGCGGGACGAACGCGCACGTGGTCCTGGAGGAGGCGCCCGTGCAGGAGGAGGCGCCGGTCGAGCGCTCCCGCGAGCTGCCGCCGCTCCCGCTGCTGGTGTCGGCGCACGACGAGACCGCGCTGCGGGCGCAGGCCCGGCGGCTGCACGCCTGGCTCGCCGAGCAGCCGGATGTCGAGCCGCTGGACGTGGCGTTCTCGCTGGCCACGAGCCGCGCGCAGTTGAAGCGGCGCGCCGCGGTCGTCGGTAGTGAGCGCGAGGAGTTCCTGTCAGGGCTCTGGGCTCTCGAGGCGGGCGAGCCCTCGGCGGGGGTCGTGAAGCGCGAGGCGGTCGGCGGCAAGACGGCGTTCCTGTTCACGGGGCAGGGTGCGCAGTGGCCGGGGATGGGCCGCGACCTCTACGGGCAGTTCCCGGTCTTCGCCCAGGCGCTGGATGCGGCGTGCGAGCACCTGGATCCGCACATCGGGCGCTCGCTGAAGGAGCTGATGTTCTCCGAGGAGGGCTCCGCCGAGGCCGAGCTCCTGGACAGCACCGAGTTCACCCAGGTGGCCCTGTTCGCGCTCGAGGTCGCGTTGTTCAGGCTGCTCGAGTCCTGGGGGGTGCGGCCGGACGTCCTGATCGGCCACTCGATCGGGGAGCTGGTCGCGGCGCACGTCGCCGGGGTCCTGTCGCTCGAGGACGCCTGCGCGCTGGTGGCCGCGCGCGGCAGGCTGATGGGCGCGCTCCCGGAGGGCGGGGCGATGCTGGCGATCCAGGCCTCGGAGGACGAGCTGGGCGACCTCGACGACCGGGTCTCCCTGGCGGCGGTCAACGGCCCGCAGGCGGTGGTGCTGTCGGGCGAGAGCGAGGCGATCGAGTCGCTTGAGGCGCTCTGGCAGGAGCGCGGGCGCAAGACCTCGCGGCTGAAGGTCAGCCACGCCTTCCACTCCCACCTGATGGAACCGATGCTGGACGAGTTCGGAACGGTCGCGAGCGGCCTGCGCTTCGAGCGCCCGCGCCTGCCGATCGTGTCCAACCGGACCGGCGCCGTCGCGTCCGAGGAGCTGTGCGACCCGAGCTACTGGGTCCGGCACGTGCGCGAGCCGGTGCGGTTCGCCGACGGCGTGGCCGAGCTCGAACGGCTCGAGGTGACGCGCTTCGTCGAGCTCGGACCCTCCGGCGTGCTCTGCGCGATGGCTCGCGAGAGCCTCGGCGACGGGCTCGCCGAGCGCGCGCTGGTCACCCCCGCCATGCGCCCGCACGACCAGGCCCGCGCTCTCACCGGCTGCCTCGCCGCGCTCCACACCGCCGGCGCCGCGATCGACTGGCAGAGCTTCTACGCCGGCATGGGCGCCCGGCGCGTGGAGCTCCCCACGTACGCGTTCCAGCACCAGCGCTACTGGCTCGAGCCGAGCGCGGGGGCCGCCGACCTGGCCGCGGCCGGGCTGGGCGCGATCGACCATCCGGTCCTGAGCGCGGCGCTGCCGATCCCGGGCGAGCGCGGGACGGCGTTCACCGGTCGCGTCTCGCTCGCGCGGCAGCCGTGGCTCGAGGACCACGAGATCCTCGGGCGCGTGATCGTTCCGGGCGCGGGCTACCTCGAGCTCGCTCAGGCGGCCGGCGCCGAGCTGGGTTGCGGAACGGTCGAGGAGCTGACCATCGAGGCGCCGCTGATCGTCGAGGGGGACGACGAGGCGACCCTCCAGGTCGTCGTCGGCGAGGACGACGGCGACGGGCGGCGGGAGGTCGAGGTGTACTCGCGCGGGCCGGTCGACGTCACGGCCAACGGCGACGGTGCCCGCTGGGTGCGGCACGCGACGGGCGTGCTGAGCGACGAGCAGAGCCCGGCCGGCGCCACGTGGGCCGAGCCGGAGTGGCCGCCGGCCGATGCCGAGCCGGTGGACGTCGATTCGCTCTACGACCGGCTGGCGGACGTGGGGGTCGACTACGGGCCCGCGTTCCAGGGGGTCGTCGCGGCCTGGCGGCGGGAGGGGGAGACGTTCTGCGAGCTCGCGCTCGAGGAGAGCGCCGCGCCGGGCGCCACGGGGTTCCGGTTGCATCCGGCCCTGCTCGACGCGTGCCTGCACGTGCTGCTCGACGGGCTCACCGCCGAGCTCGACGGCAACAGCGTGCCGCTGCCGTTCGCGCTGACCGGAGTCCGGGTGCACCAGCCGGGGGCGTCGAGGCTGCGGCTGCACGCGACGGCGCTCGACGAGCGAAGCGCGGTCAGGCTGGCGGCGGTCGACGAGAGCGGCCGGATGATGTTCGAGCTCGAGTCGCTGGTCGTGCGCCCGATCGACAGGGAGCGGCTGGGCGCGGCCGCGCGCGCCGGCGGCGATTCGCTGTTCAGGCGCGACTGGGTCGAGATCGCCCTCGACGAGGGCGCTCCGGGGCCGGAGGTGCACGCGCTGCTGGGCGGCGATCTCGAGCTGGCGGAGGCAACCGCCTACCCGGACCTGGACGCGCTGGTGGCGGCGATCGAGGAGGGGGCCGACGTCCCGGAGGTGGTGTTCGCATCCGCCGCCGACGTCGCGGCGACCGATGCTTCCCTGGACGAGCCCGCGGCGGCGCGCGAGGGCGTCGTGGCCCTGCTGTCGTTCCTCAAGGCGTGGCTGGCCGCGGAGGCGTGCAGCGAGTCGCGCCTGGTGCTCGTGACCCGCGGCGCGATGGGAGTGCGGACCGGGGAGGTCCCCGATCCCGCCCTGGCCGCGCTCTGGGGTCTCGCGCGCAGCGCGCAGTCCGAGCACCCCGAGCGCTTCGTGCTGGTCGACGTCGACGAGAGCGCCGAGGCGATCGACTGGCCGGCGCTGCTGGCCGCCGACGAGCCTCAGCTCGCCCTGCGCGACGGCCGCGTGTACGGGTTCCGGGTCCAGCGGCTCGAGAGCGGCAGGGCGCTGGCCGCACCGGAGGCGGATGCGTGGTACCTCGACGCGCCGCAGCGCGGGACCCTCGAGAACCTCGCGCTCGTCGAGAGCCCCAGCGCGACCAGGCCGCTCGATCCACACGAGGTGCGGATCGCCGTGCGCGCCGGCGGCCTCAACTTCCGCGACGTGCTGATCGCGCTCGGCCAGTACCCGGACGACGATCCGATCGGCAGCGAGGGCGCCGGCGTCGTGCTCGAGGTGGGCGAGGGGGTCACGGACCTCGCGGCCGGCGATCGCGTGATGGGCTGCATGCCCGAGGCGTTCGGGTCGCTCGCGGTCACCGACCACCGCACGCTCGCGCCCATGCCGGAGGGCTGGCCGTTCGCCCAGGCGGCGACGGTGCCGACGGTGTTCATGACGGCGTACTACGGGCTCGTCGACCTAGCCGAGCTGCGGGAGGGCGAGCGCGTGCTCGTCCACGCCGGCGCGGGCGGTGTGGGCATGGCCGCGATCCAGATCGCGCGCCACCTGGGCGCCGAGGTCTACGCCACGGCGAGCCCCGCCAAGTGGGACGTGCTGCGCGGCATGGGCCTCGACGACGAGCACATCGCGTCCTCGCGCGACCTCGAGTTCCGCGAGCGCTTCCTGGCCGCCACCGGCGGCGAGGGCGTCGACGTCGTGCTCAACGCGCTCGCGCGCGAGTACGTGGACGCCTCGCTGGACCTGCTGCCGCGCGGCGGTCGCTTCCTCGAGATCGGCAAGGCCGACATCCGCGATCCGGACCGGATCCGGCAGGAGCGCGACGGTGTCGACTACCGCCCCTACGACCTCTTCCGCGGCGCCGGTCCCGACCGCATCGCCGAGATGCTCTCCGAGCTGGGCGCGCTGTTCGAGGCGGGAGCGCTGGAGCCGCTCCCCGTCTCCGCCTGGGACGTCCGGCAGGCCTTCGACGCCTTCCGCCACCTGGGCGACGGGCGGAACGTCGGCAAGGTGGCGCTCACCATCCCGCGCTCGCTCGATCCGGACGGAACCGTGCTGATCACCGGCGGGACCGGCGACCTCGGCGCGCGCGTGGCGCGCCACCTCGCGGGCGAGCACGGCGTGCGCCGGCTGCTGCTTACGAGCCGCCGCGGCCCCGAGGCGCCGGGCGCGGAGGAGCTCGCCGACGAGCTGCGCGAGCTCGGAGCCGAGCCGCGGGTCGTGGCCTGCGACGCGGCCGACCGCGATCAGGTCTCCGCCCTGCTCGACGCGATCCCCGAGGAGCACCCGCTGACCGCGGTCGTCCACACGAGCGGCGTGCTCGACGACGCGGTGATCGAGTCGCTCACCCCGGAGCAGGTCGAGCGCGTGCTCGCGCCCAAGGTCGACGCCGCACTGGTGCTCGACGAGCTCACGCGCACGAGCGACCTGGCCGAGTTCGTCCTCTTCTCCTCCGACACCGGCGCCCTCGGCTCGCCGGGTCAGGGCAACTACGCCGCGGCGAACGTCTTCCTCGACGCGCTCGCCGAGCGGCGCCGCGCCGAGGGCCTGCCCGCGCAGTCGCTCGCCTGGGGCCTGTGGAGCAACGCGACCGGCATGGCCAGCCACCTCGGCGAGACCGAGATCGCCCGCCTGGCGCGCTACGGCATCGCCGCGATGGCCGGCGACGAGCTCGAGCTCTTCGACCGCGCCCGCGCCAGCGCGGAGCCGGTCGTCGCGCCCACCCGTCTCGAGATGCCCGCGCTGCGTGCCGCGGCGAGCGCGGGAACCCTGCCCCCGCTCATGCGCGACCTCGTGCGCGAGCGGCCGCGGCGCCGGCGCGACAGCGGTCGCTCGCTCGAGCAGCAGCTCGCGGGCGTGCCCGAGGACGAGCGGGAGAGCGTGGTGCTCCGCCTCGTGTCCGAGCACGCCGCCGCGGTGCTCGGCCGCGACGACCCCGAGACGCTCGACCCCGACCGCAAGTTCAAGGAGCTCGGCTTCGACTCGCTCGCCGCGGTCGAGCTGCGCAACCGCCTGTCCGAGGTCAGCGGGGTGCGCCTCCCGTCGACGCTCGTCTTCGACCACCCGAGCCCGGCCGCCGTCACGAGGTACGTGCTCCGCAAGCTCGCGCCGCCGCCCCCGCCCTCGGCCCCGGCCTCGGGCAACGGCGCGGCGAGCGACGAGAAGGACATCCGGCGCCTGGTCAGCTCGATCCCCGTCGAGCGTCTCAAGGAGGCCGGCCTGCTCGACCGGCTCCTGCAGCTCGCCGCCACGAATGGACACGACGAGAGCGAATCGCCGGCGGCCGAGAAGCCCGCCGCGGTCGACGACCTCGACGTCGACGAGCTCATCCGCATGGCCAAGGCGGAGGGCTGAGGCCTACGCCGGCGAGGCGCTCGCGGTAGGCGGGGCCTAGGCCGGCGAGGCGCTGTAGGCGGCCTCGCCGCGAGGCGGAGCCGCTCCCGGCGAGCGCTCCGTGAGCACGACGCGTGCGCCGCGCGACGGACGGTTGACGGCCAGGAACGACCGTCGCAGCTCCGGCTCGGGGCCGTCGGGACGCACCTCGAAGCGCTGGAAGATCGTCCGCAGCACGGCCTTCATCTCGAGCTCGGCGATCCCCTTGCCGAGGCAGGCCCTGCGCCCACCGCCGAACGGCATCCAGGTGGTGGGGGTCGGCTTGTTCTCGAGGAAGCGCTCCGGCCGGAAGGCGTACGGGTCCGGATAGATCTCCGGGTCGTGATGGACGAGGTGCCCATTCGCCCAGATGCGCACCCCGGGCGGAAGCCGCCAGCCGTCGAGCTCGAACGGCTTGACCACGAGGCGCGGGATGGCGAACGGCAGCGGCGGCCTCCGGCGCAGGACCTCCTGGACCGTCGCGGTCAGGTAGGCGTCGTCCTCGCCCGCCTCGATCTCGTCCACCAACCGCCTGCGAACCGCGTCGTGGCGCGCGACGTGATCGATCGACCAGGCCATTCCCGCCGAGGTGGTCGCGCTCCCGGCGACGAAGTTGGTCATGAGCTCGTTGCGGATCTCGAGCGAGCTGATCGGCGACCCGTCCTCGTTCTCCGCCGCGAGAAGCACCGAGAGCGTGTCCTGGCGGTCCCCGCCGCTCGCGCCGCGGCGCTCGTCGATCACCTCGTACAGGATCTGGTCGATCCGCCCGCGGTTCTGCATCAACCGGCGGTAGGGCCCGTAGGCGCCGAGGAGGCGCAGCACGATCGGCGGCAGGTACTGCTCCTCGACCAGCGACACGGGATTGTCGGCCGGCGCCATCATGTCGGAGACGAGGTCGACGAGCTCGTCCAGGCGCTCGTCCGGCTCGGGGCCGAAGTTCACGTGCCGTACCACGGAGACCGCCAGGTGGCGGAAGCGCGGGAACAGCTCGATGGGCTCGCCACGCGGCCAGGAGGACAGCTCGCGTTCGATGACCTCGTCAACCGACGCGGAGATCTGCTCCATCGCCTCGCCGTGCGTGCTCCGGTTGATCAGCTTGCGCCGCGCGAGGTGCTCGTCCTCCTCGTAGTAGGTGAGCCCGGGCCACCCGAACCACTTGAAGAGCTCGCTGGAGCCGTCACCGGCCCAGAGCACGTCGGGAGGCGCGTGGAACATCTCCTTGAGCTGGTGCGGCTTGCAGATCACGACGAACGGCTGAACCGGCATCCTCATCCGGATCGTGAACGGGCTGCCGTAGCGTGCACGGCAGCGCTCGAAGAACGGCGTCCGCCGGTGCCACCACGCGAGCTGCTGGAGCATGAGCGGCATCCGCGGCCCGGGCGGCAGCCCCTCCCACGAGGCCGGACCCGGCACGCGTGGATACCCCCACTCGGGCGTGCTCCCATCGTGCTCCGGCGCCGATCCGTTGTGCCCCGCCACGGGGCATCCGCCCTGCCGGGCCTCCTCTGCGTTCACCATCGCTCGCATACCTCACCGGATCGGTCTCGCACCGTCAAATCCGCCAGTCCCGCTCGATCTGCCGCATGACCCGGGGGTAGAAGACCGGCTGCCCGACCGGCGCGATCGCGGCCATGTAGGCGCTCCCCAGCAGGCCGTGTCGCTTGACCAGGGTGGCCAGCTGGCCACGGTAGCCGCCGGCCCCGTCCGGGACCCAACCCAGGTGCAGCACCGCCTGTATGGCCTTGATGGGGATCTCGACCGCCCACTCGTCCTCGAGCAGGTACAGCGGGACCGACGGGGCCACGTCGAGCCGCGGCCCGCGTGGAGCGGCCCGCAGATCCTCCGGCAACCGCTCGCGGAGCGTCGGCACGCGGGGATCCGGCTGGTCCAGGCCGAGCAGGCCCCCGGCCCTCAGGCGGATCGCCGACAGGGCGCGGACGGCGCGGGACGGGCTGCGCGACGGGTCCCACGCCGCGATCAGCTCCACGAGCCGGGGAAAGTCGTCCGGGCCGCCCGGCGTCGGCGTGGCCCACACGCTGTCGAGCCGGAAGTCGCGGGTTATCTCGTGGATCCGCCACGGCCGCGAGGTGTGCGCGCTGCGCGGGAGCTGCATGCGCCGGCGAGCCCTGCGGTCATGCCCCGACGAGCCCGAGCCGCTGGGCGACCGCCTCGCCCACCGCCTGGAGCCCGGATTGCGGCCGCAGCATCACCGTGAGCTCGGCGATCTTGCCGTCGGCTCCCTCGCGCAGGAGGTCGAGACCCTCCACCTCGCGCTCGCCCACGCGCGCGCGGAAGATCAGGGCGTGGATCCCGTCGCCGGGCAGCTCGTCCGTGTAGCGGAAGTCCTCGAAGACCTGGAACAGCGCGTGGAAGAGCGCGGTGACGGCCTCGTGCCCCTCGAAGGGTGTGAACTTCACCGGCGAGTTCAGGACGATGTCGGGCGCGAGGAGGCCGACCATCCTGTCGATGTCGCGCGCCTCCACGGCGGCGCGGAACGGGTGGGTCTCGGGCATCGAATCTCCTTTGCTCGGCGGCAGCGCATCTTCGCAGGCGCCGACCGGGGCGGGTGCCCACGTTGCGGACTCGGGCCGACTTCCGCAGGATGGGTGACGATGAGAGAGGTATCTACGTTCTCCCGACGTCAGGAGAACCGTTCCGCCGTGAACGGGGGCGGCCCGTCCGAGCAGGCCGACCGCGCGCCGACGCTGACGGTCGCCCCGTTCGACGAGACCGAGGTCCTGAGCCCGCTCGAGCGGCTCGAGATGCTGTGCGACCCGGGCTCGGTGCACGTGATCCGCTCGGTGGTCCGCTCCTACGAGCTGGGCGACAAGGCGCGTGACGGCGACGGCGTGGTGGGGGCGTCGGGGACGATCGCCGGGCGACCGGTCTTCTGCTACGCCGAGGACGGCCGCTTCGCCGGCGGCTCGCTGGGCAAGGCGCACGCCGACACGATCGTGCGCGTCCTCGAGCTGGCCGCCGACGCGCGCGTGCCGGTGGTCGGCTTCATCGAGTCGGCCGGCGCGCGCATGCAGGAGGGCTCCAGCGCGCTGGGCGCCTACGCGAAGGTCTTCCGGGCGAACGTCCGCCTCTCCGGCTGCGTGCCGCAGATCTCGATCGTCACCGGCAGCTCGGCCGGCGGCGGCTGCTACTCGCCGGCCCTGACCGACTTCGTGGTCATGACCAAGGGCACCAGCATGTTCCTGACCGGCCCGCAGGTGGTCCGCAACGTCACCGGCGAGGACGTGTCGGCGGCCGGCCTCGGCGGCCACCGGGTGCACGCCCGCAACGGCGTCGCCCAGTTCGTGGCCGACAACGACCTCGACGCCGCCGTCCTGGCCCGGGTGCTGCTCTCCTACCTGCCCCAGAGCGCCTGGGACCGGCCGCCGGAGATCGACCCAGCCCCGCCCGCGGGCGGTGACCCGGGCGCCCTCGTGCCGCGCAGGACCTCCAAGGTCTACGACATGCAGCAGGTGGCCCGGCGGATCGTCGACGGCGGCAGCGTGCTCGAGGTGGCGCCCCGCTACGCCCGCAACATGCTCACGGCCTTCGCCCGCATGGGCGGCCGGCCGGTCGGCGTGATCGCCAACCAGCCGCGTTACCTGGGCGGGGTGATCGACGCGGCCGCGGCCGAGAAGGGAGCGCGCTTCGTCCGCACCTGCAACGCCTACGGCATCCCGCTGCTGGTGCTCGTCGACACCCCGGGCTTCATGCCGGGCACGAAGCAGGAGTCGGGCGGGATCATCCGCCGCGGGGCCAAGCTCCTGTACGCGTTCATCGAGGCCGAGGTCCCGAAGCTGACCGTGGTCGTGCGCCAGGCCTACGGGGGCGGCTTCATCACGATGAACTCCAAGGAGCTCGGCGCCGACTTCGCCTACGCCTGGCCCCGGGCCCGCATCGGGATCCTGGGAGCGAAGCAGGCGGTGGGGATCATGCACCGGCGCGAGATCGCGGCGGCGGACAACCCGGAGGGGACGCTCGCCGAGCTCGCCGACGGCTACGCGCTCGAGCACCAGAGCGCGCAGGCCGCCGCCCGCGACGGGGTGATCGACGAGATCCTCCTGCCGGCCGCGACGCGCGAGCGGCTGATCGCCGCGCTCGGAGCGCTGCGCGCGAAGCCCGGCGCCGAGGGCCGCGTAGGGAACATGCCGCTCTAGGGAGCGAGTGCCCGAGGCCGAGCAGCCGGCGCTGGTCGCGGTCGGCGACCTGCACGTGGAGGGGGCCGAGAACCGGCGCTTCGTCGAGGAGCTGCGGCCGGCGCACGAGCACGACTGGCTGATCGTGTGCGGCGACGTGGGCGAGCTCGTCGCGGACATCGAGTGGGGGCTCGGAACCCTCGCGCGGAGGTTCGAGAAGGTCCTCTGGGTGCCGGGCAACCACGAGCTGTGGACCACCCCCTCCGATCCCGTGCAACTGCGCGGCGAGGCGCGCTACCGGCACATCGTGCGCTACTGCCAGGACAACGGGATCGTGACCCCGGAGGACCCCTATCCGGTGTGGTCCGGTCCCGGCGGGCCGGTCGTCGTGGCCCCGCTGTTCGTCCTCTACGACTACAGCTTCGGCGTGAACATCGCTCCGACCAAGCGGGAGTCGCTGGCGCGCGCCCACGAGGCCGGCGTGGTCTGCTCGGACGAGTTCCTGCTCCACCCGGACCCGTACCCGTCGCGGGAGGAGTGGTGCCGCGAGCGGGTCAGGCTGACCGAGGAGCGCCTGACCGCGATGGCCGCCGAGGGGGTGCCCCCGGTGCTCGTGAACCACTTCCCACTGCTGGCCGAGCTGACCCGCCCGCTCTACTTCCCCGAGTTCGCCCAGTGGTGCGGCACGCTGGCCACGGCCGACTGGCACACGCGCTTCGGGGCGGAGGCCGTCGTCTACGGGCACCTGCACATCCCGCGCAGCACGGTGCACGACGGGGTGCGGTTCGAGGAGGTCTCGCTCGGCTACCCGCGCGAGCGCAAGCGGTGGCGCAGGCCCCGCACCCTGCCGCGGCGGATCGTCGGCGGAGGGGAGGACCGGTGATCGAGCGGCTGGTGCCGGACAGCGTGGCCGTGGTCGCGACCCGCGAGGACCTGTCCGGCGTGGAGCTGTTCCCGGAGGAGGAGCGCGTGGTCGAGCGCGCCGTGGAGAAGCGGCGGCGGGAGTTCGTCACCGCCCGCGGCTGCGCGCGGCTCGCCCTCGAGCGGCTGGGAGTCGAGCCCGTCGCGATCCCGAGCGGCGAGCGCGGCGAGCCGGTCTGGCCGAGTGGCGTGGTGGGGAGCATCACGCACTGCACCGGCTTCCGGGCGTGCGCCGTGGCCAGGGCGGAGGACGTGGCGTCGGTCGGGATCGACGCCGAGGTCCACGAGCCGCTTCCCGCCGGCGTGCTGGAGGAGGTCGCCTTCGGCCCCGAGCGCGCGATGGTGGCCGGCCGCGGCGGAGGCGTCTGCCTGGACAGGCTCCTGTTCTGCGCGAAGGAGTCGATCTACAAGGCCTGGTTCCCGCTGGCGGGCCGCTGGCTGGGGTTCGAGGACGTCGAGCTGAGCATCGACACCGGCGGCGGCACGTTCCGCGCTCGGTTGCTCGTGCCCGGGCCGGTGGTGGGCGGCCGGCGGCTGACCGAGTTTCGCGGGCGCTGGGGCGTCGAGGACGGCATCGTGGCCGCGGCCACGATCGTCCTTCCCTGAGATTGGGCGCTCAGCGCCGCGCGGCTGCACCCACCAGCCGCAGCTGCGC
>JALZEZ010000524.1 GCA_030861775.1 Actinomycetota bacterium | reverse complement strand
CGGTGGGGCTGCGCCGCTTCGGCCCGGCCTACGTGGCCCCCGCGCCGCCGCGCGATCGCCTGCGCAGCGCCGCTCTGATCACGCTGCCGAGCGACCGCTCGCCGCGGCCGTGGCAGGTGCAGCTCACGAGCGCCGAGCCGTTCGACGTGTGCTGACTGGCAACGGGCGTTATCGTGCCCCTTCCAGCGAGGAAGGGGAGAGCAGCATGCCGAGACAGGAGGCCGACAAGATCCGCAACGTGGCCTTGGTCGGCCACCGAGGGAGCGGGAAGACGTCGCTGAACGAGGCGATCCTCTTCCAGGCGGGGGCCATCAACCGGCTCGGCTCGGTGGCAGACGGAACGACGGTCTCGGATGCCGCCCCCGACGAGAAGGCGCGGCAGATGTCGATCTCCTCGAGCCTGGCCTCCTTCCGCTGGCAGGACCGCAAGATCAACCTGATCGACACGCCCGGCGAGCCGAGCTTCGTGGCCGACGCGCTCGCCGCCCTGCGCGTGTCCGACGGGGCCGTGTTCGTGGTCAACGCGGTGATGGGCGTGGAGGTGAACACCGACCGCCTCTGGCACCGGGCCGAGGAGCTCGGCCTCGCGCGGCTCGTCTTCATCAACATGCTCGACCGCGAGCGGGCCGACTTCTTCCGCAGCCTGGACTCGCTCAAGGCCGCCTTCGGGCAGCACGTCGTGGCCACCGAGATCCCGATCGGGACCGAGCACGAAGTCCGCGGCGTGATCGACCTGGTGGACATGTGCGCCTACGAGTACGACGGCGACGAGCGCGAGAACTGCACGCAGATCCCGATCCCCGACGACCTCCAGGCCCAGGCCGAGGAGTACCGCGAGAAGCTGATGGACGAGGTCGCGGAGAACTCCGACGAGCTGATGGAGCGCTACCTCGAGGGCGAGGAGATCTCGCACGAGGAGATCGTCACCGTGCTGAAGAAGGGCGTGACCGAGGGCCATCTGTTCCCGGTCACCTGTGGCGTGGCCACCAAGAACCTCGCCACGAACCGCCTGCTCGACGCGCTGGTCGAGGACCTGCCCTCGCCGGTGATGAAGGGCGGGGTGCAGGCGGGCGACGAGGTCCTCGAGCCGGACCCCGGCAAGGACACGGTCGCGTTCGTCTTCAAGACGCTGGCCGACCCGTTCGCCGGCCGCATCAACCTGTTCCGCGTCTACCAGGGCACGCTGAGCGCCGACTCGCAGGTGACCAACTGCCGCGCGCACGTGAAGGAGCGGATCGGCCAGCTCCTCGAGCCGCAGGGCAAGGAGATGGGGCACACCGACGAGTTCGGGCCCGGCGACATCGGCGCCGTGGCCAAGCTCAAGGAGACGCGCGCCGGCGACGTGCTGTCGTCGAAGGACGCGGACATCGACCTCAAGCTGCCGCCGCTGCCCTCGCCGGTGATGGCGTTCGCCATGGAGGCCAAGACCCGCGGCGACGAGGACAAGGTCTTCACCGCCCTGCGGCGCCTCCAGGAGGAGGACCCGACGATCGATCTGCACCGCGACCCGCAGACCGGCGAGCAGATCGTGGCCGGCCTCTCGCAGATCCACGTGGAGGTGATCGTCGAGCGGATGAAGGAGCGCTTCGGCGCGGAGGTCAACCTCAAGCCGCCGCGGGTGCCCTACCAGGAGACGATCAAGGGCAAGGGCAAGGCCCAGGGCCGCTACAAGAAGCAGACCGGCGGGCGCGGGCAGTTCGGCGACTGCCACATCGAGATCGAGCCCATGCCGCAGGGGGAGGGGTTCGTCTTCGAGAACGCGATCAAGGGCGGTGTGATCCCGACCAGCTTCATCCCCGCGGTGGAGAAGGGGATCGTCGAGACGATGGAGAAGGGCATCGTCGCCGGCTACCCGGTGAAGGACGTGAAGGTCCGGCTCTACGACGGCTCGTACCACACGGTCGACTCGTCGGAGATGGCCTTCAAGATGGCCGGGTCGATGGCGTTCCGCGAGGCGGCCGCCCAGGCCAGCCCGACGCTGCTGGAGCCGATCATGAACGTCACGGTCACGGTCCCGGAGGACTCGGTGGGCGACGTGATCGGGGACCTCAACTCGCGCCGCGGGCGGCCGCTCGGCATGGAGCCGAAGGGCACCATGACCGAGGTGAAGGCCGAGGTGCCGATGGCCGAGATGCTCAGCTACGCGCCCGATCTGAGGTCGATCACGGGCGGCCAGGGCGACTACGCGATGGAGTTCGCCCGCTACGAGGAGGTGCCCGGGCACCTGGCCCAGAAGGTGATCGACGCCGCCAACGAGGAGTCCGAGGCGGTCAAGGCGTAGGCGGGCTGCAAGAGGTCTCCCGGCCGGCTATCCGCGCGCGTTAGCATCGGGCGTCTGGCCATGCGGAAGGAGCTGCGCCCAACCCACGAGGACATCGCCTGCGATGTCTGCGCCCGCACGATCCTGAAGGGCGAGCGAACCGAGCCCTACCTGGCGCCGGGCGGGCAGCGGATGCTGGTCTGCGACCTCTGCACCGACCGCGCCTACGCGGAGGGCTGGATCCGGGAGTCCGCCCACGGGGAGACGCCGGCCTCGCTGCGGCGCGAGCAGCCGCGGCGGTCGCTGCTCGGGCGGCTGCGGCGGCGCGGGGGCGAGGCCC
>JALZEZ010000523.1 GCA_030861775.1 Actinomycetota bacterium | reverse complement strand
GGTCGAGCCGCGCCAGCGGGTCGCGCAGCCGCTCGGCCTGTGCGAGCACGCCGTCCCGCGTGTGCGCCGACAGCACGAGCGCGAGCGCGGGCGCCGGCCTGCGCTCGATCGACTCCTGCGCGGGCGCCTCCTCCACGATCACGTGCGCGTTCGTGCCGCTGACCCCGAACGACGAGACGCCGGCGCGCCGCGGCCGCTCGCCGCGCTCCCATGGGAGGGGCTCCGTGAGCAGCTGGACCGCGTCCGCATCCCAGTCCACCTCGGGAGAGGGCCGGTCGACGTGCAGCGTCGGTGGCAGCCGCTCGTGCCGCAGCGCCTCGACCACCTTGATCACCCCGGCCACGCCCGCGGCGGCCTGGGAGTGGCCGATGTTCGACTTGATCGATCCGAGCCGCAGCGGCCGCTCGCGCCCCTGCCCGTAGGTCGAGATCAGCGCCTCCGCCTCGATCGGATCGCCGAGCGTCGTGCCCGTGCCGTGCGCCTCGACCGCGTCGACGTCGCCCGGTGCGAGACGCGCGCTCGCGAGCGCCTGGCGGATCACGCGCTCCTGCGCACGCCCGTTCGGCGCGGTCAGCCCGTTCGAGGCGCCGTCCTGGTTGACCGCCGAGCCGCGCACGAGGGCGAGCACCCGATGGCCCGCGCGCTGGGCGTCGGAGAGCCGCTCCAGCACGAGCACGCCGGCTCCCTCCGAGAACCCGGTGCCGTCGGCGGATGCGGCGAACGACTTGCAGCGCCCGTCCGGCGCGAGCCCGCGCTGGCGGCTGAACTCCACGAAGATCGACGGTGTGGCGAGCACCGTCACGCCGCAGGCGAGAGCCAGCGAGCACTCGCGTGAGTGGAGCGCGCCGCAGGCGAGGTGCAGGGCGACGAGCGACGACGAGCAGGCGGTGTCGACCGTGACCGCCGGCCCCTCGAGGCCGAGCGAGTACGCGACGCGCCCGGACACCACGCTCGTCGAGGTGCCCGTCGTGAGGTAGCCCTCGAGCTCCGAGGGCTGCGCCTGCACCTGCGGCGCGCCGTAGTCCTGGGAGCTGATCCCCGCGAAGACCCCCGCCGGGGTGCCGCGCAGCGAGGACGGGACGAGGCACGCGTCCTCGAGCGCCTCCCACGCCACCTCGAGCAGCAGCCGCTGCTGCGGGTCCATCGCGAGCGCCTCGCGCGGCGAGATGCCGAAGAAGTCGGCGTCGAAGTCGCCGGCGTCGTAGAGGAAGCCGCCGTCGCGGGTGTAGCTCGTACCGGGCTCGGAGGGGTCGGGGTCGTAGAGGCGGTCGAGGTCCCAGCCGCGGTCCTCGGGGAAGCCGGAGATCGCGTCGCGTCCCTCCGCCATCAGCTCCCACAGCTCCTCCGGCGAGCGCACTCCGCCGGGGTAGCGGCAGCTCATCCCGACGATCGCGATCGGCTCCGATCCCGACAGCGCGAGCTGCCGGTTCTGCTGACGCAGGCGCTCGTTCTCCTTGAGCGCGCCGCGGAGGGCGTCGACCACCTCCGCCTGGGAGGGGTTCGCCGCCACGCGCTAGCCCGCCTCCACGGAGTCGTCCACGACCGCCCGCGCCCGGTCGACCAGGTCGGCCACGTCGAGCTCGTCGATCTCGGGCGCCTCGCCCTCGGGCTCCTCGGGGATCGCGCCGTCGCCGTCGGCGAGCCGCAGCAGCGCGTCGAGGAGCCCGGCGTCGCGCAGGCGCTCGACCGGGAGCCTCCGCGAGCCGCGGGGCATGTGCGTGTCGGAGACGATCGCGAGCTTCAGGCGGCGACCTGCTCGCCGAGCGGCACGCCGATGACCTTCAGCCGCCGCGCCAGCGCGTTGAACGCGAACGCGTGAGTCTCGGAGGAGTGGTAGCCGAGGATCTCGTAGTCGTACGGGTCCTCGACGCCGGGCGGCACGAGCACGCCGGTGGCCAGCGGGATCAGCTCCTGGAGCTTGGCCTGCATGCGGCGGCGCAGCGCGGGGTCGGTCGCCTTCTGCTGGAGGTACCACGTGCCGTAGGCGACGTGGCGGTGCTCGTCCTGCGAGATCCGCTGGTAGCCCTCGAGCAGGCCGGTGAGCTTGCCCTGCTTCTCGAGGTAGTCCTGCATGAAGTGCTGGCCGGTCAGCGCGAGCGTGCCCTCGATGACCATGTGGTAGAGCACGACGAAGTCGACCTTCGCCTCGACGTCGCGGGGGTTCGCCAGCAGCCGCTCCTGCGCGTTGACGAGCTCGATGTCGAAGAGCTGGATGAACGCCTCGTTGACGTCGTCGCGCGCCTTCTCCAGCCGATCCTCGAACGTGCCGTCGCGCTCGAGAACCTCCGCGTAGAAGCGGTTGAAGAACTGCGCGTGGCGGACCTCGTCGACCTGCTGGGTGGTGAGGAACGCCTCCTCGCCCTGGCTCTCGTAGGCGCGTACCAGCCCGCTGAACTGCGTGGCGACGCGCTCCTCGCCGATGAAGAACGCCGACAGGTTGTAGGCGAGCGAGTCCTTCTCCTCCTGCGTGACCGTGGTCGCGTACTGCTCGGCGTCGCGCTCGAGGTCGATCGCGTGCGCCGACCACGGCTGGCGCTCCCACAGCTCGTAGAGCTGCTGGGGCCTCATGAGCTTGACCTTCGAGTGCAGCTGGGACTCGTC
>JALZEZ010000522.1 GCA_030861775.1 Actinomycetota bacterium | reverse complement strand
GGCCGCGGTGACCGCGACGCTGGCGCGTCACGCGCTCTGGTACGTGCGCTACCGGGTGGACGGCAACTCGCGCGCGCAGTCGCGGCGCGAGCAGAAGCGCGACTAGCCCAGCTCGGCCTCGATGTGGTCGCGCAGCGCGGCGGCGGCCGCGCGGGTGCGCTCCCCGGGCGCGGCGAGCTCGCTGTCCTCGATCCGGCTCACCGGCTGCACCTCGCGGGTGGTCGAGGCGATGAAGGCCTCGCCGCAGCCGGGCAGCTCGTCGGCGGTCACCGCCCGCTCCTCGGCGCCGGTGAGCCGCACGACGGCGTCGCGGGTGATCGAGGCCAGGATGTGGTCCTCGAGCGGCGGCGTGCAGAGGGCGCCGTCCTCGGCCACGTAGAAGAGCGACGCGGTGGGTGCCTCCAGCACCCGCCCGTGCGGAGTGACGAGCAGCGCCTCGTCGAAGCCGCGCTCCCGGGCCAGCCGGCCGGCCAGCATGTTCGCGGCGTACGAGAGCGACTTGATGCCGTCGAGGATCCGGGTGGGCGCGAACGTGACGTAGCCGAGGCGGGCGTGCTCGGTGAGCGGCGGGAGCGGCTCGGTCAGCAGCAGCCGCCGGCCCCCGCGGGTGAGCACGAGCCGCAGCACGCCGTCGAACCCGTCCGGGTCGCGCTCGGCGAGCAGCCGCGCGCCCTCCTCCTCGAGCAGCGCCCGCGGCACCTCGCGGCCCAGCCGCAGGTTGGCGGCGGAGTGCTCGAGCCGGTCGAGGTGCTGGGCCAGCGCGAACGGCCGGCCGCGGTAGACGCGCACGACCTCGAAGACGCCGTCGCCGCGCAGGAAGCCGTCGTCGGTGACCGGGACGGTGGCCTCGGCGGCCGGACCGACCGAGCCGTCGAGGCAGGCGAGCTCCACCGCGTGGAGCCTACTCGCCGACCAGGACCTCGATGTCGACGTCCGAGCTGAGCCGCTGCTCGATCGCGTTCTCGACCGAGTAGAACGGGATGGCCCGGTCGCCGCCGAGCCCGCGGGCCTCCTCGAGCGCGTGCCGGGCCGCGTGCATGAGCGCCTCGGTCGAGGTGCCGTGCTTGGGGTAGCTGGCCACGCCGAAGCTGATCGTGCGCGGCTCGTCGGTGTCGATGTAGGCCTCGCGCACGAGCGTGCCGGCGCGCTCGGCCATGATCGTCGCGCCGCGCTCGTCGGTGTAGGGGCAGACGACCGCGAACTGCTCGCCGGCCACACGAGCCGCCTCGTCGTTCAGCCGGATCGTGTTCCCGATCCGCTGCCCGACGTCCGCCACCAGCTCGTCCGCGCGGCGCTCGCCCAGCGACTCGCTGAGCGGAGCCGGCCCGTCGATCTGGCCGACGACGATCCCGACGCGGTTCCCGCTGCGGCGCGCGCGCTCGATCTCCTTGGTCAGGATGTCCTCCCAGCCGCGCTCGTCGAGCAGGCCGGTGAGCATGTCCCTCCGCGAGGCGTTGCCCAGCTCATGCAGGAGTTGGTCAATCCGCTCGCGCAGCATCCGCACGAGCAGACCCGCGACCATCATCGCGATCGTGAACACGATCCAGCGCAGCACCTGGGTCTGGAACGGCTCGGTGCCACGCTCGAGCACGGCGGCGTAGGCCATCCCGATGAAGGCGGTCTGGAGCAGCGCCTGGGTCCGGGAGAGGAAGTAGAAGGCGTAGAAGGCGATCCAGAGGTAGAAGAGGAGGAACGGGCTCTGCGGGTCGCCGCTCGCGTAGATCGCCCACTCGATCAGCATCGAGCCGCACAGCAGGAAGACCGACAACGACCAGCGCGGGGCGTTGTCGTAGGCCAGGAACAGGACCGTGGCGATGCCCAGCGAGCTGACCGCGGTCACCCCGATCCGGGCCTCGTCGAGGTCCGGGCTGACATGGCCGACGATTGCCGCGCCCGCGACCACGGCTCCCACCAGGAACAGGTACATCAGGGCCCGGGCGGCGACAGCGCGCTCAGCCCGATCCCCGCTCTGCGGCCGGGCTGAAGGACGCAGCCCGAGCCTCTCGCGAATCGATGGATCCATTCGAATCCTGGTCTTATCGGCAGGAACGGGCCGGAAATGCAGTCTGAAAGCGGAATCCCCCGGTCGGGGGAGGCGGCCGGGAGCGCACGGGTTGTCATAGTTCCGCGCCGTGCGCGAGCTGCACATCACCGGCCCGCGGTCGGTCGAGTGGCGCGAGGCGCCCGATCCCGGGCTCGAGGGCGACGGCGAGGCGCTCGTCCGGCCGGTGGCCGTGGCGATGTGCGATCTCGACGGGGGCTTCCTCACGGGGATGGTCCCGATCGCCGAGCCGTTCCCGCTCGGGCACGAGTGCGTGGCCGAGGTGGTCGAGGTCGGCGACGCCGTCACGGGGGCCGCGCCCGGCGACCTGGTGGTGGTCCCGTTCCAGATCTCGTGCGGGGAGTGCTGGGACTGCCGCGTCGGCCACACCGGGAGCTGCACGGCGGTGCAGCGCGGGTCGGCCTACGGGATGAAGCCGCTGGGCGGCGACTGGGGCGGCGCGCTGTCCGACCGCCTGCGCGTGCCGTTCGCCGACGCCATGCTGGTCCCGGTCCCGGACGGGCTCGACCCGGTCGCGCTCGCGAGCGTCGCCGACAACGTGCC
>JALZEZ010000521.1 GCA_030861775.1 Actinomycetota bacterium | reverse complement strand
GCGGCCATGCGCTCCAGTGCGGCGCGGTCAGGCGCGCGGCCCGGGACCGCGACGCAGCCGGCTATGCCGCACACGCCGGGCTAGCCGTCGCCGGCGGCGTCCAGATCGAGCGCGCAGGAGTTGATGCAGAAGCGCTGGCCGGTCGGCCGCGGGCCGTCGTCGAACACGTGCCCGAGGTGGCCGCCGCAGGTGGCGCACACGACCTCCGTGCGGACCATCCCGTGGCTGCGGTCCTCGCGGACCTCGACCCCGCCCTCGTCCATCGGCTCGTAGAAGCTCGGCCAGCCGGTGCCGGAGTCGAACTTCGTGTCCGAGTCGAACAGCTCGGCACCGCAGGCGGCGCAGCGGTAGACGCCCTTGTCCTTCGTGTACACGTACTCGCCGGTGAACGGCGGCTCGGTGGCCTGCTCGCGCAGCACCCTGTACTGCTCCGGCGTGAGCTCGTCACGCCACTCCTGCTCGCTCTTCTCGACCTTGGGGCTCATGCCCCTCAGTGTCACATACCGCGTCTAAGCAGCACGTGCGGAACGGTCCGCAGCAGGATCTTGACGTCCAGCCAGAGGGACCAGTTCGCGCGGTACAGGTAGTCGATCGTGACCATGTCGCGCATCGGCACACGCGAGGAGCCGAGCACCTGCCAGGCGCCCGTCATGCCCGGCGTGACCTCGAGCCGGCGCCGCCACCAGCCCTCGATGCGCGCGTCCTCCTCGTCGACCAGCGGGCGCGGTCCGACCAGGCTCATCTCGCCGCGCAGGACGTTGACGAGCTGCGGCAGCTCGTCGAGCGAGCAGCGCCGCAGGAGGCGGCCGACGGAGGTCACGCGCGGGTCGCGCTCGATCTTGAAGAAGCCGTCCGCCTCGTTGTGGTCGAGCAGCGCCGCCTTGGCCAGGTCGGCGCCGTCGTACATCGTGCGGAACTTGAGCATGTCGAACGTCCGCCCCGACCGACCCACGCGCTTCTGGCGGAAGAAGACCGGTCCCGGCGAGGTGACCTTGATCGCCACCGCGACGGTGAGGAACAGCGGCGCCAGCACCACCAGGCCCGCGGTGGCGCCGGCGACGTCGAGCGCGCGCTTGAGGAACGCCGACGACTTGGTCAGCTCGTAGCGGCGGATGCCGAGCAGCGTGAGCCCGCCGAGGTCGTCGAACTCGACCGACGAGCCCACCACCTCGAAGAGCCGCGGCACCACGCTGACCTTCACGCCCAGCGCCTTGACGGTGCGGATCGTGTCGAGCATCTCGGTCGAGCTCTCCCCGTGCGGGCAGATCACGACGCGGTCGATGCGGTGCCTGCGGAGCACGAAGTCGAGCTCGGGGAAGATCCCCAGCACGTCCTCGCCGCGCTCGTCGTGCGGTTCGTGCGCGACCGGCACCCGGCCGACGACGTTGGCCTTGACCGGGTTGACGCCGTCCAGCTTCTCCTGGATCCGGCTCGACTCGCGGCCGCTGCCGAGGACGAGGATGCGCTCGGCCGCCGCGGCGCGCAGCGCCACCCGCCGGGCGACGGAGCGCGAGGTGCCCATGAGCACGATCAGCGCGAAGACCGAGAGCAGGACCTCCTGCTTGCCGTAGCCGGCGCTGGCCAGCAGCTCGTCGGACAGCCAGGCCACGACGGCGAACGTGAGCGCGACGTGGAAGAGCTTCGGGGTCTCGTCGAGCGTGGTCTTGTGGAGGACGTGCTCGTCGCGGTCGTAGAGGCCGACGATCTTGCTGATCAGGACGATCAGCGGCAGCATCGCGACGACGCCGAGCCGCGGGGTCGCGCCTCCGACGAGGATCACCGCGACGAGGACGACGCCCGCCGCGGCCATGTCGGCTATCGCCAGGGAACGGCGGTGGAGGGCGTCGCGATCGACGGTCTCGGCCGCGCGCTCGCCCTCGCGGATGGGGCTCGTGCTGGAGCGCGCCTCGGCCTCGAGCTCGGAGAGCTCGCGCGCGGCGCGGCGGACGGCGGGGATCGCGAGGGCGCTGCTCAGGGAGCGGCCGTTGCCGTTCCCGTTGCGCCTGGCGACGGACCCGTTTCCGTTCTCGTGCCCGTCGTGCGACGGCTCCGGCGGCGCCCCGGGTAGGTCCCGGGTCGCCACGGCCGTTCCGTCAGCCACTCCCCCCTTGCTCACTCGTCTTCCCTCGGTCGCTTAGCCTCGCCAGCCGGGGACCGAGCCGCACCACCGGCCCTCCCCTCGCCGCCGCGTCGTGCGGCTGTTCCCCTATCCCCTGGTTGGGGGGGTGGTCAAACCGGTTCCTTCGGCTGCCCCTGCTGCCCGGCAGCGTAGCGCGTCGGTGACGCCTTCGTCACGGTTGCCCGGAGGAGCGCGAGCGCCAGCAGGAGCGGAACTCCGGCGAGCGTCGCGGCGAGCAGGATCCAGAGTGTCAGCGTGCCGACGATCCCCGGCCGGAACAGCGTTGCGCGCTCCAGCACGTCGGGCACGAGCGCGAGCGCGGAGCGCGGCTCCGTGCGCAGGAAGCGGAGCCGGAGGTCGGCGTCCAGCGGCCGCCCGCCGAGCTCGCCGACCGTGCCGGGGATGTCGCGGTCGGGAGCCCCGTAGAGCGCGACGCGGCGCGTGCCCGCGTTGCGGATGCACACGTCGACGGCGCCGCCGCTCCTCACGCCCGGGG
>JALZEZ010000047.1 GCA_030861775.1 Actinomycetota bacterium | reverse complement strand
GGCCGGGGCGGGGGCGGGATCGGCCGGCGGCGCGACCGGCGTCGATGGGGCCGGACGGTCGTCGGCGGGGTCGCATGCATCGCCGAGCGCGTCGGAGTCGACGTCGGCCTGGCCCGGGTTGGCCGCGGCCGGGCAGTTGTCGGAGTCGTCGCCGATCCCATCGCCGTCGGCGTCGAGGGCGATCATCCGCGGCTCGACTCCGTGGGCGGCGTCGGCGGCGTAGAAGTAGAGGGTCGAGCCGACGGCGCGGAGGTGGCCGATGTCGCCGGCCGGCCCCACGGCGAGGTCCTCGACGAGCTGGGTTCCCGCGGCCGTCCCGTCGCTCGCCCACAGCTCGCGGCCATGAGTGCCGTCGTCGGCCACGAAGTAGATGCGATCGCCCAGGACGGTCAACCAGGCCGGCCAGGAGTACCCGCTGCCGGGGCGGATGTCCTTGACCATGACCGTGCCCGCGCTCGTCCCGTCGCTCCTCCACAGCTCGTGGCCGTGCGTGCCGTCGCTCGACGTGAAGTAGAGCGCGCCGTCGAAGACGACCGGACTACTCAGGCCCCCGTGGCCCGGCCCGGGGTTCACGTCCTTGAACAGCGCCGTCCCCTCGCTCGTTCCGTCGGACTTCCAGATCTCGCCGCCGAAGGTTCCGCCGTCGTCGGCCGTGAAGAAGAGGTCGCCGCCGAACTCGACGTACGAGCCTGAGTTGCCGTTCGAGCCGTTGTTGGCGGTGAGGTTGATGTCCTTGAACAGCGCGGTCCCTCCGGCGGTCCCGTCGCTCTTCCACATCTCCCAACCGTGCGTGGCGTCGGCGGCCGAGAAGTAGAGACCGCCCTCGAAGACGGTGAAGCCGGCGGGGAAGCTGGGGAAGCCGCCGGGCCAGATGTCCATGAACAGCGCGGTCCCGTCAGCCGTCCCGTCGCTCACCCAGGGCTCGTATCCGGTCGAGCCGTCGTTCGCCTGGAAGAAGAAGCGCGATCCGAACGTGGTAAGGCTGTCCGGATGGCTGGACCCCCCGCCTGGGGCGATGTCCTTCAAGAGCGACGTTCCTGCGCTCGTCCCGTCGCTTCTCCACAGCTCGTAGCCGTGCGTGCCGTCGTCGGCGGCGAAGTAGAGCGAGCCTCCGTGGCTGAAGAAGTTGCCGGCGCTGGAGTCGCCGGCACCGGCGACGATGTCCTTGAAGAGCGTGGTGCCCTCGGCCGTGCCGTCGGTCACCCACGGCTCGTAGCCGTGTACGCCGTCGGTGGCCTGGAAGAAGGTCTTTCCGCCGTGGGCCGTGAAGTCGTAGGCGTCGCTGCTCTCCGTGCCGGGATTCACGTCCTTCACGAGCTGGATCGGTTCCGCCGCGGCCCCGGACGGGAGCGCGAGCAGTCCAGCCGCCGCCAGGACCGCGGATCCACGCATCATCTTGCTCGCAAGGCCCATCCATGGAGCATCGGACTCAGCCGCGGCCACCTTGAGCGCGGTGGTGCCGGGTACGATCCGGCGCATCCGCGTCGGCGTCGTGATCCTCCCGGAGCAGCGTTGGAGCGACGCACGCTCGCGGTGGATGCGTGCCGAGGAGTACGGGTTCGCGCACGCGTGGACCTACGACCACCTGGGCTGGCGCGACCTCGTCGATGGGCCGTGGTTCGACTCGATCGTGACGCTGGCGGCCGCCGCACACGCGACCTCGTCGATCCGGCTCGGAACGCTCGTCGCGTCGCCGAACTTCCGCCACCCGGTGCACTTCGCGCGCGAGACGACGGCGCTCGACGACATCTCGGGCGGTCGCCTCGTCCTCGGCCTCGGCGCGGGCGCCGCCGCACCGAGCTTCGACGCGCTGGTGCTCGGCGGCCCGGAGCTCTCGCCGGCGGAGCGCGTCGACCGCTTCGCGGAGTTCGTCGAGCTGCTCGACCTCCTGCTGCGCGAGCGGCGCGTGACCTGGCGCGGCGAGTACTACGAGGCGGTCGACGCCCGCACGACCCCCGGCTGCGTGCAGGCGCCACGCGTGCCGTTCGTGGTCGCGGCCAACGGGCGCCGGTCGATGGGGCTGGCCGAGCGCTTCGGTGAGGGCTGGATCACGATGGGCGGCCGCGCCGACGACCTCGACTCGTGGTGGCGGTCCGTCGCCGACCGCGCGGCGCGCTTCGAGGGATCCGGTGACCGCTACCTGATGCTCGACTCCGCACCGCGGTTCTCGCTGTCGAGCCGCGGGTTCTTCGAGGAGCAGGTGGGGCGGGCGTCCGAGCTCGGCTTCACCGACGTGATCACGCACTGGCCGCGGCCGAGCAGCTGGTACGAGGGCGACGAGGCGGTGCTGGAGGAGGTCGCCGCGCATGTCCTGCCGCCACTGAAGCGCTGAGCGGGCCCGACCCGTGCGCTATCCGCGCGCGGGCAGATCCAGCGTGTCGCCCTCGGAAACTCCCTCCGAGAGCTCCTTCTCGCGTTCGATCTCGGCGTTCACCTCGGCGCCGAAGAGGAGCGCGACGTTCGTCAGCCAGAGCCAGACCAGCAGGATGATCGCCGCGGTGAACGAGCCGTAGGTCACGTTGAGGCTCCCGAAGTGCCCGAGATACTCGGAGAACGCGGCCGAGACGGCGATCCAGACGGCCACGCCCGCGGCCGCGCCGGGCGTGATCCAGCGGAACGCGCGCTGCTTGACGTCCGGGGTCACGTAGTAGACGAACGAGAAGACCAGCATCGCGCTCGCGAGTGCGGCCGGCCACCTCGCGATCCTCCAGACCGACGCCGCTCCCTCACCGAACAGGTCGCGTGCGGCGTCTCCGCCGACGAACACGAGCACGAGCGTCGCGAGGATCAGCGCGAAGAGCACGACCGTCGAGACCACGTCGGTCAACTTGCGACGCAGGAAGCCGCGGCCGCCGTCGGCCTCGAACACGACGTTGAGCGCCCTTCGGGTGGCCTCGAGGTAGCCGGTGGTCCCGTACAGGACGGTGAGCACGCTGATCACCAGTGCCAGGGCCGCGGTTCCCTTGCTCCTGAGGGCCGCGCGCACCGCGTCGTCGATCGGGGCGAGCGTGGTCGCGGGCACGACGTCGCGCAGGTAGGAGATGATCGAGTCGTAGGTCCCCGGATACTCGCCGAGCAGCCCCAGCAGCGAGACGCCCAGGAGCAGCGTCGGGAACAGGGACATCAGTGCGTAGAAGGTGAGCGCCGCGGCGTGGTGGGTCGCCTGGTCGTCGTAGAACGACACGACCACCCGCTTCGTCACCGACCACCCCTGCCGCACCCGGTCAAAGCTAGTCGCGGCCGCTCGGCCACCCCTCGCGCGAGCACCGCGGTGCCGGCCGCGTCATGATTGACCCCGTGGGAGTCACGGCCACGCGCGAACCGACGTCGCTCCGCGAGACCGGAACGGCCCCGCGGCCGGCACCGATCCGCTCCCGCCCGCGCCTGCGCAGGCTCGCGTGCGCGGAGCCGGAGCACGTCGCCGACGGCGTCTGGCTGCTGCGGGGCGGCCTCCTGCGGACGATGAACGTGTATCTCGTCGAGGAGCCCGACGGCTCGGGGGTGACCGTCTTCGACGCCGGCGAGAAGGGCATGGCCGGGGCGATCGTCGCCGCCGCCCGGCGGCTCGGCGGGATCACGCGCGTCGTCCTCGGCCACGGCGACACCGACCACCGCGGCTCCGCACCGGCGTTGCGCGCCTACACCGATGTCCTCTGCCACCCCGACGCGGTACCGCACGCGCAGGGCTCCGGCGGCCGCGACTACTCGCGGATGGACCAGCTGCCGCTCGACGTCCGGCTGCTCCACGGCTTCTGCCACCGCTTCGTGTGGGACGGCGGGCCGGTGGAGATCGAGGGCACCGTCCAGGAGGGGGATCGCGTTGCGGGGTTCGAGGTCGTCGACCTGCCCGGGCATGCCCCGGGGCTGATCGGCCTGTGGCGCGAACGCGACCGCGTCGCGCTGGTCTCCGACTGCTTCTACATGACCGACCTGCACGGCCGCCCCCAGCCGCCGGCCGTGCCGCCCGAGGCCTACAACTTCGACACCGCCCAGGCGAAGCGGTCGATCGCGAAGCTGGCAGCGCTCCGGCCTGCGATCGCGCTCCCCGGCCATCGCGGCCCGCTCACCGGGCCGGATGTCGTCGCGCAGATCGAAGCGGCCGCGGCCTGACGAGTCGCGAAGGCACTACAGAGGAGGGACGATGCCGCTCTATCTATCGAGGTTCAGCTACACGCCGGAGACCTGGGCCAGGCTGATCGGCAACCCGGAGGACCGCCGGACGGCCGCCCAGCAGTACATCGAGTCGGTCGGCGGGAAGCTGCACGGGTTCTGGTACGCCTTCGGCTCCCACGACGGCTTCACGCTGTGGGAGGCGCCCGACAACGTGTCGATGGCCGCCGTGGCGCTGGCGCTCAGCGGCGGCGGTGCGCTCAGCTCGCTCGAGACGACCGTCCTCATGACCGTCGACGAGACGCTCGAGGCGCTGCGCAAGGTCGAGCAGGTCGAGTACCGGCCCCCGGGCGCGTAACGCCGGCCCCATTGCCGGTGGGACGCGCGACACTGGTGGCCGCCGCGGCGGTGGGCGTCGTGCTGACGTTCCCATCCGAAGGCTCAGGCGCCCTCCCGCCGAAAGGGACGCGTCTGACGGTCGCCGCGACCGGCGACTTCCTGATCCACACGCCCGTGTTCCGGCGGGCGCTGGCCTACGGCAAGGGGCGCCGCTACGACTTCCGGCCGATGTTCCGGAAGATCCGCCCGGTGCTCACCCGCGCCGACATAGCGCTCTGTCACGTGGAGACACCGCTCGTCCCGGGGCGGCCGCGCAGCTATCCGAGCTTCCGGACGCCGGTCGCGCTCGCCACCGCCATCCGGCACGCCGGCTGGGACGCCTGCTCGACCGCCTCGAACCACACCCTCGACGCCGGGCGGCACGGCGTGAACACCACGCTCGCCGCCCTCAAGGCCGCGGGGATCGCGCGGACCGGTTCCTACCGGAAGCGGTCGGAGGCACGGCGCCCCGCGATGGTCGAGGCGAAGGGCGTGAAGGTGGCGTTCCTCGCCTACACCGCGCTCACCAACGGCCAGCGGATCCCGCACCCGTGGATACTCAACATGGCGAGCCCGCGCCGGATCCTGCGCGATGCCCGGGACGCCCGGCGGTCGGGCGCCAACGCGGTGATCGTCAACCTCCACTGGGGCGACGAGTACCGCAGCTCGCCGAGCAGGGCGCAGCGGTCGCTGGCCGGCGCGCTGACCCGCTCGAAGCTGGTCACCGCGGTGGTCGGGCAGCACGCCCACGTGGTCCAGCCGATCCGCTGGATCAACGGCAAGCCGGTGGTCTTCGGCGAGGGCAACCTGATCTCCGACCAGAGCGCGGCCTGCTGCCCGCCCGCCACCCAGGACGGGCTGATCGCGCTGCTCGAACTGCGCGTGGGAGCTACGGGCGTCACGGCGAAGCGCGTGCGCTACCTGCCCACCTATGTGCGCCGTCCGGACTACACCGTCGTCCGCGCCCGGGGGGCCTCGCGCGCGCGCACGATCAGGGTCGTGGGGCGCTCCAAGCGCGTGGTCCCGGTCCGCTGAGCCACGTTCTACCTTGAACCCGTGCGCATAGCCACCTGGAACGTCAACTCGGTCAAGCAGCGCGTGCCGCGGCTGCTGCCCTGGCTCGACGAGCGGCGCCCGGACGTCGTCTGCCTCCAGGAGACCAAGCTCACCGACGAGGCCTTCGCCGAGCTGCTCGGCGACGAGTTCGAGGCTCGCGGCTATGCCGTGGCGGCTCACGGCGAGGCCGCGTGGAACGGGGTCGCGATCCTCTCTCGCGTGGGGCTCGAGGACGTCGTGGCGGGGATCGCCGAGGCGCCGGGCTTCCCCCACCCGGAGGCGCGTGCGGTGTCCGCGACGTGCGGCGGGATCCGGGTCGTGTCGGTCTACGTGCCCAACGGGCGCGTCCCCGAGTCGGAGCACTACCACTACAAGCTCGCCTGGCTCTCGTCGCTGCGAGAGATGCTCGCCACCGGCCCGGAGGCGACGGTCCTGTGCGGCGACATGAACATCGCGCCGACCGACGACGACGTCTTCGACCCGGACGCCTACGCCGGCCAGACCCACGTGACGCCCCCCGAGCGCGACGCGCTGGCCGAGCTCCAGGCCCTGGGCCTGCGCGACGTCGTCCGCGAGCGCTGGCCGAACGAGCGCGTGTTCACCTACTGGGATTACCGGGCGGGGATGTTCCACCAGGACCTCGGGATGCGGATCGACCTGGTGCTCGCCAGCGCGCCGGTGGCGGACCGGGTGAAGGCCGCCTGGGTGGACCGCCACGCCAGGAAGGGCCGGGGGCCGAGCGATCACGCCCCGGTGATAGTGGACCTGGACGAGGCGCCCGACGGGGACATCGGGCCGGTGGTCCCGCCGCCCTCCGCACCGGTGACGAAGCGCGGCGCGAAGAAGCTGCCGCAGTCGTCCCGGTAGGGGGCTTGCGCCCCCCCGATGGATACGAATAGTGTTGCGCTCAACGTTTGTCGAGCGGAGAGGGGACACATGAGTTCGAACAGGGATCTCGCCCACGTCGAGAGCGCCCAGGCCTACCAGCTGGGCGAGTATCTCGTGCTGCGAATCGCGGGCCACAAGCCCACGCCGTGCCACGTCGTGGACCTGGAGCAGAGCTTGATCGACGTCGAGCCGCCGCAGTTCGTCGCGACCTCCACGGTGGACCCCCTCGCGCTCTGCGCGCGGGTGATCGCGCCCTACGAGCTGGCGGAGGCCTTCCAGATCGGCTCGGCGCGGGAGCACGTGACGCTGCACCACGCCGAGGGCCAGATGGACGTGCCGGTCGAGCAGCTGACCCAGACGTCGCCCGCCGCCGCTCCCGACCCGGCCGCGGAGCCGGCCGTCATCTCGATCGGCGACATCGTGGGCCCGCCGTCCGAGGCCGTCGGGTACTCCGAGAGCTACGACCTCGGCGAGGCGGTCCAGCGGGCGATCGCCAACCTTCCGCGGCGCGGCCAGGACATCCCCGACTGGCTCTCCACCTACACGGTGGTCGAGATCGGCGCCGAGGTGGGCGGCATCGCGGGCTGGGACCGGATGTTCGCGCGCGTGCGCGGCTGACCCGCCGCGATTAGAGTCGACGGCGGCCCGATGTCCGACCCGCTGTTGTTAGCCGTCGAGGACGACCCGGCCGCCCTGGCCGACGTCGAGCGCGAGCTGCGCGAGCGCTACGGCAGCAGCTACCGCGTGGTCTGCACGCGCTCGCCCGAGGAGGCGCTCGCGACCCTCGAGCGGGCCGCGGGCGACGGCGACGAGGCCGCCCTCGTGCTCGCGTCGCAGTGGCTGGAGGGCACGACCGGGAGCGCGCTGCTCGAGCGCGTGCGCCAGCTCCACCCGCACGCCAAGCGCGCGCTGCTCGTGCCGTGGCGCGCATCGGCGGACCAGCCCACCTCCCAGGCGATCCTCGACTCGATGGCCCTGGGGCGGATCGACTACTACGTCCTCCTCCCGGCGACCTCGCCGGACGAGCTGTTCCACCACGCGATATCGACCTTCCTGCTCGAGTGGACCAAGGCCGTTCGCATCGCCCCGCACACGGTGCACATCGTCGGCGAGGCCTGGGCCGGCCGGGCGTACGAGCTGCGGGAGACATTCCAGCGCTGCGCCGTCCCGCACGCCTTCTGCCTGGCCGACACGGACGAGGGCCGCGAGCTTTTGGAGCGGGCGGGCCCCGAGGCGCGGAAGCTGCCGCTCGTCCTGCTTCCCGACGGCCGCGTGCTGAGCGACCCGGACAACAGGGAGCTCGCCGAGGCCGCCGGCGCGGTGGTGGACCTGGAGCGCGACGACTACGACCTCGTGATCGTCGGAGCGGGGCCGGCCGGCCTCTCGGCGGCGGTCTACGGCGCCTCCGAGGGCCTCCGCACGCTGGTCGTCGACGAGGGCGGGATCGGCGGCCAGGCCACGTCGAGCTCGCTGATCCGCAACTACCTCGGCTTCCCGCGCGGGATCAGCGGGGGGACGCTCGCCGCCGAGGCCTACGAGCAGGCCTGGGTCTTCGGGTCGGGCTTCCTCTTCATGCACCGGGCGACCTCGATCGAGCGGGCCGGCGACCGGCTGGTCGTGACGGTCGAGGACGGCCGCCACGTCACCGGCCGGGCGCTCCTCCTCGCCACGGGCGCGGCCTACCGCCGGCTCGGCGTGCCCGCGCTGGAGGAGCTGAACGGCGCGGGCGTCTTCTACGGCGGCCCGACGGCCGAGGGCCACGCGATGGCCGGGCGCGAGGCCTACGTGGTCGGCGGCGCGAACTCGGCCGGCCAGGCCGCCCTCCACCTCGCCCGCTTCGCGCGGCAGGTCACGCTCGTCGTGCGCGCGGACTCGGTCGGCGCGGGGATGTCGCACTACCTCGTCCGCGAGGTGGAGGCCACGCCGAACATCCGGGTCCGGACCGGCGCCGAGGTGGTCGGGGGCGGTGGCGACGGGCGGCTGGAGCACCTCGTCCTGCGCGACGGGTCCGGCGAGGAGACGACGGACGCCGACGGCCTCTTCGTCCTGATCGGGGCACGGCCGCACACCGGCTGGCTGCCCGACGAGATCGCGCGCGACGAGCACGGCTTCGTGCTCACCGGCGACGACCTCCCCGGCGGCTCCGGGTGGGCGCTCGAGCGCCGGCCACTCACGCTCGAGACGACCATGCCCGGCGTGTTCGCCGCCGGCGATGTCCGGCACGGGTCCGTCAAGCGCGTGGCGTCGGCGGTCGGCGAGGGCTCGATCGCGATCCAGTCGGTGCACGCCCTCTTCGCGTCCGACCGAAAGGCGACGGCCGGGGTGATCTGAACCGTCGCGCGCAGCGAAGTGCTGCGTGATGGTCACACCCGACCGCAAGAGCTGGAAGCGCGACCTCGCGCCGTACCTGGAGATCGACGCCCGCCGCGGCCTGGCGCAGATCGCGAGCGTGGTCCTGCCGTACCTCGGCGTGTGGGCGCTGGCCGCGATCGTGCGCCCGGGCCCGCTGGCCGCCATCGGCCTCGGCCTGGTCGCGACCGTGTTCCTGGTGCGGATGTACTCGCTCTTCCACGACCTCACCCACAACGCGCTGTTCGAGTCGCGCCGCGCGAACGCAGGCTGGGGCTACCTGCTCGGCTTCCTCCTCTTCACGCCCTACCGCTGGTGGCAGCGCCAGCACAGCCTCCACCACGCGCACGCGGGGAACCTCGACCGGCGCGGCCCGGGCGAGATCCACACGATGACCGTGGCCGAGTACGAGCGCGCGTCGCGGCTGCGGCGGCTCGGCTACCGCGCCTATCGCAACCCACTGCTGATGCTGCTCGTCGGCCCGACGCTGGTGTTCCTGTTCGAGCGCCGCTTCCCGCAGCGCGGCATGTCGCGGCGGATCCTCTTCAGCGTGGTGCTGACCAACCTCGCGCTCGCCGGGTGGGTGCTCGCCTGGAGCGCGCTCGCCGGCTGGGGCACCTTCCTGATCGTGCAGGGCACCACGATGATCGCCGGCGGGGCGGTGGCCGCCTGGATGCTCTACATCCAGCACCAATACGAGGAGACCTACTTCCAGGCCGCCGGCGAGTGGCGCTTCGAGCTGGCCGCGCTCCAGGGCAGCTCGTACCTGGAGCTCCCGCGCCTGCTGACCTGGGCGGTCGGCAACGCGAACTACCACCACGTGCACCACCTCAGCGCGAGGATCCCGAACTACCGCCTCCGCGCGGCGCACGAGGAGCAGCCGATCTTCGCCCGGACCCCGGTGGTCACCCCGCGCAGCAGCCTGGCGGCGCTCCGGCTGATGCTGTGGGACGAGGAGCGCGGCTGCCTCGTCAAGCTATCGCCAACGCCATGGTCGTCCACGGAGCCCGAATCTCCTACTTCACCGGCAAGCTCGAGGCTTACCTGCGCTACCGGGAGATCGAGTACGAGTATCGCGCGCTCGACTCGTACCACTATCGCTTCGTAGTCCCGAGGAAGCTCGGCGCCACCCAGTACCCGAGCGTGGAGCTCGACGACGCGCGCTGGATGAGCGACACGACCCCGATGATCGCCTGGCTCGAGGAGTCCACCCCCGGCCCGGCGGTGTATCCGGCCGACCCGGTGCAGCGCTACCTCTCCCTGCTCGTGGAGGACTACGCCGACGAGTGGCTGTGGCGGCCGGCAATGCACTACCGCTGGTCGTACGCGCCGGACCGCTACCTCGCCGGCACCGAGCTCGCGGACGAGATCGTGCGGGTTCCGGGCGTCCCGCACGCGCGCCGCAGGCGGTGGGTGTCCAAGCGGCAGGACAGGCTGTTCGTCCGCGGGGACGGCGTCGACGCGCGAACCCGCGATCACGTCGAGGGCGCCTACCTGCGCCTGCTGGACTGGCTGGAGGAGGTCTTCAGCGCCCGTCCGTTCATGCTGGGCGAGCGCCCGACGATCGCGGACATCGGGCTGATGGGCCCGTTCTGGCGCCACTTCGTGCACGACCCGACCCCCGCGCGGCTCATGCAGGATCGGGCGCCCGCGGTGTTCGAGTGGGCGGCGCGGGTGTGGCGCTCGCGCGGGAGCGAGGTCGGCGACCGGCATCTGATCGACGGCATACCGCCCGACTGGTCGCCGCTCCTGCGGGAGATCGGCGCGACCCATCTGGAGGCGCTGTGCGCGAACGCGGTCGCGTACACGAACGGGGCGAAGGCCCACGAGCTCACGGTCCAGGGGACCACCTACCGCGGAATCCCGACCAGCGGCTACCGCTCGTGGTGCCTGCGGCAGCTCCGCGCCCGCTTCGAGGAGCTGCCGCCCGAGGCCGCGGGCGAGGTGCGCGAGATCCTCGAGCGGCACGGCTGCTGGGAGCCGCTGTGGCGGGTGGACGACTTCGCCTGCGACCACGATCCGGACGGCACCGCGCCGTTCTGCCGGGTGACCCGGATGGTCAGGGACTGAAGTACGATCCGCCGATCGAAGCGGGGGGCTTCAGGGGGGTGTGGCCTGCGCTGGCCACGGTCGCGGTGCTGCTGTTCGCGGCGGCGCCGGCTCAGGGCTACCCCTATCCGAAGGGCGGCGGCGACGTCGGTCCCACCGCCGATCCGTCGCTGCTGATCAAGCCGGCCGCGAACGGGCTGTACGAGTGGTACGCCTACAGCACGTTCAACCAGACGCGCCTGTCCGTGAACCGGCACGACTTCGTCCGCGCGCAGGCCGCGATCTCCCCGAAGCCCACGTGGTGGACGGACTACAACAAGCCGAACGGCAACCCGTGGGCTCCGGACGTCGTCTTCCTCGGCGGCAAGTACTGGATGTACTACTCGGTCTCGATGCCGATGAAGCAGCACTCGGCCATCGGCATGGCCACGAGCCCGGACGGGAAGCCCGGTACCTGGACGGACCAGGGCGCGATCCTCACGACCGCGGAGGGCGACCCGGACAGCGCGCCGAACGCCCTCGACCCGAGCGTCCTCGTCGACTACAGCGGCAACCGCTGGCTGGTGTTCGGCTCGTACTTCGGCGGCATCTACATCACGCGCCTGGACAACGCGACCGGCCGCGTCGTCCAACCGGTCACCGTGACGAACATCGCCAAGGCCGGCGCCATCGAGGGCGCCAACATGGTCAAGCACGCGGGCGCCTACTACCTGTTCGCCTCCTACGGCGACTGCTGCAACGGGCACCAGAGCTCGTACCACGTCAAGGTCGGCCGCTCCACGTCACCGACCGGCCCGTTCGTCGACAGGGACGGGGGGTCGATGCTCAGCGGCGCCGGCACCCTCGTGCTCCGGGAGCACGACTGGGTGGTCGGGCCGGGGGGCCAGAGCGTGGTCGACGACCCCGCCGACCAGCGCGAGAAGCTCGTCTACCACTACGTGGACCGGCGGCTCCCGGACGACGACGCGGGCGAGACGACGGTGGGCGAGGTGCGCCGCATCGGCTTCAACGACCTGGGCTGGGACGCGGGCGGCTGGCCGTACGTGGCGCCGCGAACCGGCGACGTCGAGGTGGCGGAGCTGGAGCGCGGGTCCGAGCCCGGGCCGGGCAGCGGCGAGGTGATCGACGGCTGGCACGTGTTCGCGCCGGGCTGGGTCGACCGCCGCTTCACCGTGACCGACGACTCGCCGTACGTCGTGGCGGTCAGCGCCCGCGGGCGCAAGGGCGCCGGGGTGTGGCCGATCATGCGCGTCTGGCTGGACGGGCAGGTGCTGGCCGAGCGCACCATCGACTCGGCCGACTGGAGGCTCTACCGCTTCGACGTGGGCCGGCTCGCTCCCGTGCAGCACCGGCTCCGCTTCGAGCTGGTCAACGACTACTTCGGGGGCAACCTCGAGGACGACCGCAACATCTACATCGACAAGCTCACCGCCTCGTCGGTGGTCGACGCCGAGACGATGGAGCTGCGCCGCGGGCACGGGGAGCCCCACGACGGCGGCTGGATCCTGTGGTCGAACGGCAAGATCGAGAACCCGTTCAACTTCTCCGCCACCGGTCGCTACGTAATACGGGTGCGCGCGAAGGGCTCGTTCGCGGGCGGCGCCTGGCCGGTGATGAGGATCCTGGTCGACGGGGTCGAGGTGGCGAACGCCACGGTGAGCTCCTCCGCGTGGACCGACTACGACCTCGAGGTCCCGGCGGCCGCGAGCGTGCGGCAGGTGGCGGTCCAGTACACCAACGAGTACTACGGCGGCACCTTCGCCACCGACCGCAACCTGTGGATCGACACGGTCTCGGCCGCGGCCGTGCCGGCGAAGTGCCTGTTCGAGGGACCGACCCGGCCCGCCGGGCGCAACCAGGACCGCTGCTGAGCTACTCCAGCAGCTCGCAGCCGTGCGCCCGGATCGCGGCCTGCATGCGCTCGAGGTCCTGATCCGACCGCTCGCCGCCGCTGTCGGGTGGCAGCGTGCGGCTCTCCGCGGGCCGGCTGACCACCATCAGCAGCTCCTCGAACCCGCCCGGCGTGAAGACGAACAGCATCCGGCAGCCCTCGGGCCCGGTCGTGTAGCGGTGCGGGACGTCGCGCGGGCCGAACAGGTAGTCGCCGGCGCGGGCCTCGACCGTCCGGTCGCCGACCTCGAAGACGGCGCTGCCCTCGAGGATGAAGAAGCTCTCGTCCTCGGTGTGGTGGACGTGCAGCGGCGCCGCGTTGCCGGGCGGCTCGGTGATCTCGAGGATCGTCATGCGGCCCCCGGTGTCTGCAGCGGTGGCCTTGATCACGGCCAGGCCGGCGGACCACCAGCGGGCCTCTCCCTCGCCGGCGGACACGGCCAGCGGCGCGAGCTGCTCGGTCGTCTGGGTGCTCACTGCTCCTCCTTCGCTCGTTCGGTGGGACGGCGGCGGAGGATGCCGCGGCGGCGGGTGCCGCACATCGGTACGACTACCTATTCGGGTACGGGTCCCTCCCGAAGGCCCTCGCGCACCGCGTGGGCGGCGGCCTCGGCCCGGCTGCGGAGGCCGAGCTTGGACAGGATGCTCGCCACGTGGTGCTCGGCGGTGCGGCGGCTGATGACGAGCCGCTCGGCTATCTCGGCGTTGGAGCATCCGCCGGCCAGGAGCGACAGGACCTCGGCCTCCCGCTTGGTCAGCTCCCCGCTTCCACGTGACCACGCCCGCCCGCCGCGGTCGCCCAGCTCGCGCAGCAG
>JALZEZ010000238.1 GCA_030861775.1 Actinomycetota bacterium | reverse complement strand
TGGCAAGCTGGCCCACGGCGCCCGGAAGCGACTCGAGCAGGAAGCGCGCGGGGTGCTTCACCCGCGCGGTGCCGGAGGACGCGTCGAGGAGCGTGACCTCGCCGACACGCGAGATCGCGGCGGCGAACGGCGCGAGGCTGTAGCCGATCCCGTCGGCCGGCGGGCTGCCCACGATCGCCAGTCCTCCGGCCGCCCGGAGCTCCTGGGTCCCGCGGAGGACGTCGGACGGGGAGATGACGGTGACCGCGGAGCCGGTCCGCTCGCGGAGGGCCTCCGCCGCCCGCGGCGCCTCGTCCTCGTCGAAGCGGAGGAGGACCGTCGGCGAGTGCCCGTTGGAGCCGCTCACGAGGTGGCCAGGGCCGCCGTGTTCGCGCCAGGGCGGGACTCGAGCTGCGTCACCGCGCGGCGGTAGTAGTACACGTGGGCGGCGAAGTTGGCCAGCAGCGCGCCGAGCGAGGCCCAGGCCGCGCCGTGGATCCCGAACGGCGGGATCAGCGCCACGTTCAGCACGAGGTTCGCCACCGTCAGCACCACGCCGGTGTTGCGCAGCTCGCGCCCGAACGCGTGCGCCGAGAGGAACGTGTTGTAGAACATCGCCATCCCGCGGAAGACCTCGCCGACGGCCAGCGGGAGCAGGATCGCCGCGGCGTCCACGTAGCGCGACGAGAAGACCAGCTCGACGATCGGCCGCCCGGCCACCACCAGCACCACCGCGCACGCCGCGCCCACCGCCCAGGCCACCGACAGCCAGCGCCCGTCGAGCCGCTTCTCCCCCGACATGCGCTTGAACAGCGCGCTGGACGCCCCCAGGAGCGGCAGGTTGATCCCCCGCGCCAGCGCCGCCGCCAGCGCGTAGAGCCCGACCGACCGGGCGTCGGTCAGCGCGCCCACCATCAGCACGTCCATGTTGTAGGTCCCGGTGCTGAGGACGCGCCCGTAGTAGACCTTCAGCCCGTACTCGCGCACCTGGTGCCACAGCGGCCGCAGGTGGCGCCGCGCCCCGCGCACGACCGGCCGCAGCCAGGCGACCAGCAGCAGCCAGCCGACCAGCATCGCGGCGCCGCGGGTGAGCAGGCCGAGCTCCACGCTCGCGCCGGCCCCCGCGGCCAGGGCCACCGCCAGCGCCGCCACGAACAGGATCTGGCCGACCGCCAGCGAGATCGAGTACACGTGCAGCCGCCCGGTGCCCTGCCCGAGGTGCCAGGCCAGGAGCTGGAAGGGGTAGGCGAGCGCCAGCGGCGCGGTCACGGCGATCGCCTCCCCGGCGGTCACGTTGAACGCGCCGTCCACGATCACCGACGACGCCGCCACCGCCACGCAGAACGCCACCCCGATCGGCGCGTACAGGAGCAGCGTGGCGCCGATGATCTCCCGCCGCTCGCGCCCCTCGGTGGCCGCGGTCATCCGCGCCGCCGGCAGCACCATGCCGAAGTCGAAGAACAGCGCGACGAACAGCAGGTAGGCGGTGGCGAACGAGAAGCTGCCGAACGCGTCCGTGCTCAGGTTGCGCGCCAGCAGCGCCATCGCCACCGCGGTGGCGAGCGCCACGAAGGCGTTGGAGCCCGCGAACAGCAGCGACTGCGCGACGACCTTCGACCGCGCCAGGCGGCCGATCAGGCTCATCGCTCGAGCTTGACCGCCCGCTGCGTGCGCAGCGAGTCGACGATCGCCAGCGTGGCCCGGCTCACGTTCTCGACCTCCGGCATCGGGACCGGATCGCGGCCCGCGCGGCAGCCCTCGACGAACGCCCTGATCTCGTCCCGGTGGCCCTTGTCCTGGACCTTGCCCTTGCGCTTGTCCACCGCGCGGCCGGACATCAGCTCGGCCGAGCGGTAGTCGTCCAGGATCGCCGTGCGGCTGCCTGCGAACACCTCGAGCCGCTCCTTGGCCACCCGGCCGGACCCCTGGGCCACGTACAGGATCGTGCCCACCGAGCCGTCGGCGAACGTGAGCGTGATCGCCACGTTGTCGCGCGCCTGGATCGGCAGGTCGGGCTTGCCGTGGCCCGAGGCGTGGACCTCGACGACCTCGGAGCCGGTCACGTAGGTCAGGCAGTCCACGAAGTGACAGCCCTCGCCGATCAGCCGGCCGCCGCCGTCCTCGAGGTCGTGCGCCCAGTGGTCGGACGGCAGGTTGCCCGCCGCCACGCGGTAGGTGGCCGTGATCGGCCCGGGCGTGTCGGCCACGAAGGCGCGCACCTCGCGCATCAGCGGCGCGAAGCGGCGGTTGAAGCCGACGGCCAGCACGCGGCCGGACTCGGCCTTCGCGGCCATGACCGCGTCGAGCTCCTCGTGGGTCATCGCCAGCGGCTTCTCCACGAAGACGTGGCGCCCGGCGAGCAGCGCCCGCTGGACCAGGTCCGCGTGCGTGCCGTGACGCGTGCACACGCCCACGGCCTCGACCTGCGGGTCGCCGATCAGCGCGTCCTCGCTGGGCGAGGCCTGCTCGAAGCCGTGATTGCGGGTGGCGGCCTCGGCTGACGGCCCCGAGCCGCCGCCGACCCGGGTCAGCCGGGCCCCGGCCGCCTGGAAGGCCGGCACGATCACGCTGTTCGCGAAGTTGCCCGGCCCGAGCAGCCCCACGCGGAGCGCGCCCGAGGCCGGCTCGATCGGCTTCGCCTCGGTGGCCGGCGCGGCGTGGTGCCCGTTGCCGTTCGCGCTCTCCTCCGGGTACGAGAGGACGATGGCGCCCTGGGGGCGCTCCTCCGGCGGGCCCATCAGCCGGTCGTACGCGCGCTTGGCGTCGTCCACCGGCACCACCTCGTCGACCAGGTCGTCCACGCGCAGGCGCCCGCGCGCCATCAGGCTGAGCAGGCCCTCCATGTTGCGCTGCTCAGTCCAGCGCACGTAGCCGATCGGGTAGTCGAGCCCGCGCTCCTCGTACTGGAAGTCGTAGCGGCCGGGGCCGTACGAGCGCGAGACCCGCAGCGACAGCTCCTTGGTGAAGAGCGGCGCCCGCGGCACCTCGATCGGCACGTCGCCGACGATCACCACGCTGGCGCGGTCGCGCGCGATCTCGCAGCCCAGCAGCAGCGGGTCGTTCGTGGGCGAGGCGGCCGCGATCAGCACCGCGTCCACGCCGTGACCGCCGGTCATCGCCAGCACCCGCTCGGCCACGCCGTCCTCGACCTTCAGGGCGTGGTCGGCGCCGCTGCCGAGCGCCTGCTCGATCCGCGACTCGGCGATGTCGAGCGCGAAGGTCTCGCAGCCGGCGGCGGCCACCAGGCGCACCACGAGCTGGCCCACCAGGCCGCAGCCGATCACGGCCACGCGGTCGCCGAGCTCCACATTCGCCAGCCGCACGCCGTGCAGCGAGATCGCCGCCATCGTGGTGAACGCGGCGGAGCGGGCGTCCACGCCCTCGGGCACCTTGGCCACGAGGTTGCGCGGCACGGTCACGATCTCCGCGTGGTTGGCGTGGCCCACGCCCGCGCAGGCGACCAGGTCGCCGGCGTCGATCCCCATCACGCCGGGGCCGACCTCGAGCACGCGCCCGGCCGAGCTGTAGCCCACGGCGGTCTCCTCCGAGAGCTTGCGGCGCACGGTGTCCTGCGTCTTGCGCAGGCCCTCCTTGCGGGCCTTGTCGACCACCTCGCGCACGAGGTCCGGACGCTCGCGGGCCTTGCCCAGAAGCGACTTCTGCGACAGCTCCACGCGCGAGCGCTCGGTGCCGGAGCTGATCACCGAGTAGAGGTTGCGGACGAGGACGCTGCCCGGCGCGAGCGGCGGGCTCGGGACGTCCCTGACGACAGTCAGGCCCTGACGGTCCTGGAGTACCTGCTTCATCGATTCCCTGCCTCTCGGATCGGCCTGCGCGCGACGAACGCGATGTAGCTGCTGAGGAACTCGCGCAGCGGGCGGACTCTGCGAAGTGTGCTGTAGGTGCGCTTGACCAGCGGGCTCGCCGAGCGCTCCACGTCGGGCGGCAGCCCGAGCAGGTCGAGCTCCACGACCTCCAGGCCGCTCTTGCCGAGCGCCTCGCGCGTGCCGCGCAGGTCGATGCCGTTGAGCTCGGAGATGATCCCCTCGTGGTAGCGCGTCCGGATGATCCTCCCGAACGGCTCGTAGGGGCTCTTGGCGCCGCTCACGAGGTGGTGGTTGAGGCCGCCGGCCCAGACCCGCATCGGCAGCACGTAGTGAAGCGCCGGCCAGGCGATCGCGCGGTCGAGGTGGTGGGCGCGCATCATGCGGAACGACGGGAACTTGGCGATCGCTATCCCGCCCGGGCGCAGGACGCGGTGGCACTCGGCGAAGACCCTCTCGGGGTCGCGCACGTGCTCGATCACGTCGTCCACGATGGCCACGTCGAAGCTCTCGTCGTCGAACGGGATGTCCTCGGCGAAGCCGGTGGTGAAGCTCAGGTTGTCGAGGCCGCGGGCCCGGGCCAGCTCGGCGGGCGCCTCGGGCTCGAACACGCCGGGCAGGTCGAAGCCGGTCACGCTGCGCGGCCCGCCGGTCTCGGCCCAGTGGATCATCTTGCCGCCCCAGCCGCAGCCCACGTCGAGCACGTCCTTGTCCCGGATCGAGTCGAACGGGATCAGGTGCGCTATCCGCTCCCAGAAGTCCTCCGAGCGCTCGTACTCCCACAGGACCTTGTCCTCGGCGCTGCCGCCGTGCAGGTGCGGGGTCTCGCGCGTGTTCCGGCGCCGCTCGGCCACCCTCATAAGGGCGCTGACGATCCGGCTCTTGCGCGGCGGCTCGGGCTCGAACGGACTGGTCTGCCGCAGGTCCTCGATCCGCTTGGACTCGGTCAGGGTGGGCATGCGTCTCCTGTGGGGGTCGTCTTGAAGCGGGCGTCCGTGCCCGCACGAGCAGGTCTCTCTACGGCCCCGCCCGCGCTCCACCATAGGAAACGTCAGCCGTGTTCGCCAGACCCTCCCAGGAGTTGGGCGACGACGCCCGTCAGGAGCCCGGACATCACGTACCAGCGCGTCCCCTCCTCGGGCCGCTGGCGGAGCGGCTCGAAGCCGGGGTCCTGGAGCCGCTCGAGCGCGCGGGCGTACATCTCGGCGTCGAGCCCGAACAGGTGGCTCTTGGCGGCTTCGACCGAGTCGTGGCCGCTCACGTCCACCTCCTCGCGCAGCACGATCCGCTCGCCGGTGTCGATCCCGGTGTCCATGAAGAAGGTCGTGACACCGGTGGGGTCGCCGTTCAGGATCGACCACTCCATAACCGAGCGGCCGCGGTAGCGGGGGAGGATCCCGATGTGCGGGTTGAGCACGCCGAGGCGGAACGCCTCGAGTAGCGGCGCGCGGTAGATCACGCCGACGGCATGGAGGCCCACGTCGGGCCGGCGCGCGCGGATCCAGTCGAGGGTGCGCTCGGAGTCGAGGTCGCCGCGGGCGAAGCGCAGCCTGCGGGTGGCGAGGAGGCGCAGGCCGGCGAGCGGGCCGCCGCGCAGGACGTGGGCGGTCTGGGCCGCGACGAACAGCGGCAGCGGGCGGCGGCGGTAGTTCGGCACGAGCAGCGTGAGCTCGACGCCCTCCACCGAGCGCAGCCGCCGCCACAGCCCGATGGCCCGGGCGGCGTTCTCGCACAGCGCGATCGTCCTCATCGGGCGGCGTGCGCCTCCAGCAGGACGGCGTACGCGGCCAGCAGCTCGCGCGACTGCGGCTCGCCGAGCAGCTCCCGCGCCGCGAGCGCCTCGTAGGCGTTGTTCCACGCGTCGAGGAAGCGGAGGTCGTCGCCCTCCGCGGCCGCGCGCAGGCGCATCACGTGCTCGAAGAAGCTCGCCCGCTCCTCGGGGGTCTCGCGCCCGTCGCGCACGCGCGGCCAGAGCCTGACCATGAGCACGCGGAGGGTCTCCTCGGGGTCCTCGCGCGGAGCGGCGC
>JALZEZ010000520.1 GCA_030861775.1 Actinomycetota bacterium | reverse complement strand
GGCGACGGCCACGGGTCGGGCGGCGGCGACAGCGACGAGCCGAATGGAGTCGCGCTCGAGACCGCGAGCGCAGGGGAGGACGGCAAGCCGGGGCGTGGCAGCGCCGTCGTCTGGCGCGGCGACCCGAGCGAGTCAGAGGGCCCCGGCCACGGGCACGACAGCGGGCCCTGCCGGCCGACGCCCGACCAGCACGCGGCCGCCGACAAGCTGTACCGCGAGACCGACGCCGCGTTGCGCAAGTACGACAACGCCCCCTGGCGAGCGCTGGCGGACGGCTTCCACTACGCGTTCGGGCCCACCGACCGGATCATGCACATGGTCAACCCGAGCCGGAGGAGCGACCGGACGATCCTCGACTCCGGGCAGATCGAGTCGTTCCTCTACGCGATGACCGACAGCGGCTGGGTCGCCATCGGCGGGATGTACATCATGCCCGAGCACGGAATGGCGGGCCCCGAGATCGGCGGGTGCCTGACGAAGTGGCACTACCACGGCGGTATGGGCGGACGCATAGCGAGCGCGGGAACGATGGAGAAGACGCCCCAGATGCTGCACGTGTGGACGTACCCCGGTCTCGATCCGTGGGGTCACTACGACGGGCGCGAGCTCTCGCAGCTCTGGACCCCGGGCAAGCACGTGCCGTCGGTCTGCCGCAAGAGCGGCGACTCCTCGGACGTCTGCTTCCCGTAACGGCCTCGGCGGCGGCCTGGCGGGCTCGCCTTGACTTGCCTTCGGGCGAGTACGAGAATCCGGCGCCCGGAGGCGACCCGAGGAGGACGGCATGGCCTGGAAGCTCGACGGTCAGTACTTCGAGAACTGCTCCTGCGACGTGCCCTGCCCGTGCACCGTCTCGCTCGACATCGGGGCGGACCTCGACCACTGCACGGCCTTTCTGGTCTTCCAGGTCGAGTCCGGCGAGGTCGACGGGGTGGACGTGAGCGGCTTGACCGTCGCGCTCATCGCGAATACGCCGAAGGTGATGAGCGAGGGCAACTGGCGGCTCGGCGTGCTGATCGACGACGCAGCGTCGGACGAGCAGGCGGACAAGCTCGGCGCGGTGTTCGGCGGCCAGCTCGGCGGGCCGATGGAGGCGCTCGCGCCCCTGGTGAGCGAGCAGCTCGGAGTCGAGCGCGTGGCGATGGAGCTCTCGCACGAGAACGGCACGCACCGGATCCTGGTCGGTGACGACGGTGTGATGGAGGTCCAGGAGATCGTCCCGTTCGGCAAGGAGAACGGCGAGCCGGCAAAGCTCGCGGGCGTGTTCCACCCGGGCGGTGAGACGCTCACGATCGCGCGGGCGACGAAGTCCCAGGTCAGCGCGTTCGGGATCGACTTCGAGTTCGAGGGCAAGTCCGGGTTCGCCAACCCGTTCTCCTGGGCGGCCTGAGGTTGGAGGCCGCCGGGCTCGACGGCCGCTCGGCCGCGCTTCGCCCCGAGCGGGCCCAGTTCGTCCTGGTGGGGGCGCTGCTCGCGCTCGCCGCCGGGGCCTGGCTCGTCACGGGCGACCGGATGGGCGGCATGGAGTCGATGCCCGGAATGGACCTCGGCAGCGTCGGCTTCTACGTCACGGTATGGGTCGTGATGATGGCGGCGATGATGTTCCCGTCGGTCGCTCCGACCGTCCTCATGTACGACCGCCTGAGGGAGGGGCACCGCAGGCGCGGGAGGGGCGCGGGGGCCGACGCGACGGCGCTCTTCGTCGTCGGATACCTCCTCGTATGGACCGCGGCGGGGCTGGCCGCGTACGGGCTGCTCGAGCTCGGTCGCGCGATCGATCCGGCATTCCTGGCCTGGGACGACGGAGGCCGCTACGTGACCGGCGGCGTGATCGTCGCCGCGGCGATCTACCAGCTGACGCCGCTCAAGCGCGCCTGCCTCGTCAAGTGCCGGAGCCCGATGATGTTCCTGGCGGAGCGCTGGCGCCACGGTCGTGGCGGTGCTCTGGAGCTCGGCTCCCGCCACGGCGCCTGGTGTCTGGGCTGCTGCTGGGCGCTGATGGCGGCGCTGTTCGCCGTCGGCGTGATGAGCCTCGGCTGGATGGCGCTGGTCGCCGCGCTCATCGCCGGCGAGAAGCTGCTTCCGCGGCCGCGTGCCGCTCGCATGGCCGTGGCCGCGCTTCTGCTCGCGCTTGGGCTCGGGGTCGCCCTCGTTCCCGCCGACGTCCCGGGGTTCGCCGAGCCCAATGGCGGGATGCATGACATGCACGGTGCCCCCGACACCCACATGCCGATGGCGCCCTGACTGCTGCTCCGTGGCTTCAGACTGTGCGCCAGATGAGCGCCAAGGACGACGGCTGGCAGCACTTCGCACGAGCGGACTGGGCGGCCGCGCGCGATGCGTTCGCCGCCGCGCTCGAGGACGAGCCGGGGGATCCGGAGGCGCTCGACGGCCTCGGCCAGTCGCTGTGGTGGCTGGGAGAGCGTGATGCGGCCATCGATCGCCGCCGCGAGGCGTACGCGGCCTACCAGGCACGTGGCGACGCGCGGCGCGCCGGCGGCATCGCCACCTACCTCGCGGGCGAGCATCGCATCGACGGTCAGCACGCCGCGGCCGCCGGCTGGCTCTCGCGCGCTCGGCGCCTCCTCGCCGGCGCCGGCGAGGTTCCCGAGCTGGGTTGGCTGGCGGT
>JALZEZ010000237.1 GCA_030861775.1 Actinomycetota bacterium | reverse complement strand
GAGCCGGGCGGCGACGGCGCGGAGGGCCGGCCCGCGGGCGCCACGAACTGGCCGGTCACCCCGGACGCCCGCCCCGTCGCATGCAACAGCCTCGGCTTCCGCGCGCGCCAGGAGGGCGACCTCGGCCTGGCCAGGTCCCTCCACGAGGAGGCGCTCTCGTGGTATCGCACGATCGAGTGGCTCGGCGGCACCGCCGTCGCCCTGGCCGGGCTGGCGGCCGTTGCGCACTCCGAGGGCGACCTCGAGCGGGCCGAGGCGCTCTACGGGCAGGGGCTCGACGACGCGGACACCTCCGGCGACGGTCACGGGCTGGCCGTGGTGCTGGAGGGCATCGCCGCGCTGGCGGTGGGGTCGGCCCACGGCGCGCGCGCCGGGCTCCTGCTCGGGGCGGCCAACGCCATCCGCGTCCAGGACGCGCTCCAGCGGACCCCGGTCGAGCAGCGCGACGTGGACCGGATCCGCGACATCGGGGCGGCGACGGTCGGGCGCGACCGCTTCTGGGACGCGATCCACGAGGGCGAGGGAGCCTCCCGCGCGGACGCCGTCGGGCTGGCGCGCGAGGTGCTCGGGACGAGGTCGTCCTCGCCCGCCGCGGTCGGCAACGACTAGGCGACAGCGGCTCGACAGGGGCCCGTCATCCGGATGCGACAGCGTCGCGTCCATGGAGTACCTGCGAACCGAGCTGGGCGACGCGGAGGTGGTCCTCCGCGACCTGCGCGAGGAGGACATCGAGGCCTTCGTCGCCTACTGGCACGAGAGCCCGCCCGAGCATCTCGACTTCCTGGGCGTGGACCGCGAGAAGCTCGGCACGCCCGACGACACGCGCGAGCGCTTCCGGCGCTCGATCCGCGACAGCGACCCGAGCCAGGAGCGCGTGGTGTTCGTGGTCGCGCTGGACGGCCGCCCGGTCGCCTACATCAACCTCCACCTCCTCGGCCCCGAGGAGAACTACATCCACGGGCACGTGGTGGACGCCGAGCTGCGCAACCGCGGCATCGCGTCGCTGATGTCGCTGCGCGTGCTCGAGGTCGTGTTCCGGGAGTTCCCGATCGAGACCCTCACCCTGCAGACGCGCGCGACGAACGCGCGCGTCAACCACGTGCTCGAGAAGCTCGGCCTGGAGCTCGAGCCGCGGCGCCTCGCTGACCCCGACGGGCTGCCCACGCCGGGTGACTTCCGCGTCTGCGAGATCGACCGGGCCTTCGTCCGGCGGCTCGTGTCGGGGCTATGCAACTGAGCTGGACGGACTGGCAGCGCGAGCTGCGGGGCCGGTTCGAGGAGATCGGGCGCTCGGTCGCGGCGCGCGCGGACGCCTGCTACGCCGGCGAGCAGCTCGACTCCCGCGGGTGGGAGGAGGTCTCGCGCGCCGGGCTGTGGCGAATCCCGGTGGCCGGGACCGACGGAGGCGCGGGCGGGAGCTGGTGGGACCTCGCGGCCGCCCTCGAGGGTCTGGCGCGGGGGAGCGGCGACCTCGGCTTCCTGCTCTCGGCGATCGCTCACATCGGCTGCGTTCGCGTGCTCGCGCTCGAGGGCAGCGCGGAGCAGCGCGCCACCCACCTCCAGTCGCTCCTGGCCGGCGACGTCGGCTCGACCGCGATCACCGAGCCGACCGGCGGCTCGGACGTCGCGGCGATCCGCACGGCCGGCCACGAGAACGGCGGCCGCGTGGTGCTGAGCGGGCACAAGGCGCACATCACCAACGCGCCGGTGGCGCAGGTGATGGTCGTGCTCGGGCGGCTTCCCGCGCTCGGCCGGCGCGACATCACGCTGTTCGTGCTCGACGCCGGCGCCCCGGGGGTCACGCGGCTGCCGGCCGAGTCGATGCTCGGCAACCGGACCAGCCCGACCGGCGACGTGCTGCTCGAGGGCGTCGAGCTGGGCGACGAGGCGATCGTCGGCGGGCCGGGCCGGGGGCTCGAGCTCGTCTACCGGCTGATCGCCATGGACCGGGTCATGTACGCGCTGGTCGCGGCCGCCTACCTGGAGCCGATCTTCGAGCGCAGCCTGGAGCACTGCCACGAGCGCCACGCGTACGGCGTGCCGATCGCCGACCACCAGTACGTGCAGGGGCGCGTGGTGGACATGCGCGTGGCGATCGAGACCAGCCGCGCGCTCGCGTACCGGGCGCTCGGCGAGCTGATCGACGGCGGGCCGCAGGCCTCGATGCTCTGCTCGATGGCGAAGCTGGTCGGCACCGAGCAGCTCTTCGGGGCGGCGCAGGACTTCGTGATGCTGCACGGGCACCGCGGCTACGCGGAGGCGGACATCGGCCGGGTGCTGTGCGACGCGGCGGGCACCCGCATCGCCGGCGGCACCAGCGACATCCAGCGCAAGAACATCTTCAGCCAGCTCCAGCGGCTGCACGGGCACGCGGCGCGGCGCGAGCGTCCCGCGCCCCTCGTCGCCGGGGCGCCGCTGCTCGAGGTGGCCCTGTGACCCCCGCGGTCGGTGCCGCGGCCACGCTCGAGCACGAGGTCCGCGAGCGGGACCTGGCCACGGCGTTCGCCAACGACGTGCCGGTGCTGGCCACGCCCGTGCTCCTGTGGCTGGCCGAGGTGGCCGCCATGCGGGCGGTCGAGGACGAGCTCGAGCCGGGCGCGATGACCGTCGGCGCCGCGCACCGGGCGCGGCACCTGGCCGCCACCCCGCTCGGAGGCAACGTGACCGTCACGGCCCGGCTGGTCGAGGTGGACGGGGGCCGGCTGCGCTTCGAGGTGGCGGGCCACGACGAGACCGAGGAGGTCCTGGCGGGCGAGCACGACCGCTTCCTGGTCGAGGCCGCGCGCTTCAGGGACCGGGTGCGACGCAAGGAGGGGAGTTCCACATGAGGCCCGAGTTCGTGTTCAGCGACGACGAGCGCGACGCCCTGCACGAGGCGTTCCTGAGCGCGTTCGTCAGCCCCTACGACGACTACCAGGCGTTCCGCCGCTGGATCCGCGAGCTGGCCCTGGTCGGCGATGTCGTCACGCGCTACGCGGAGTTCTGCGACGAGCTGGCCGGGCGCGACTTCGCCCAGAGCCCGCTGTACCTGGTCGCGAACTGCCCGATCGACCGCGACCTGCCGGTGTTCGACCCGGCCGATCCGGTGCGGTCGAAGTACGAGCGCAAGCGGACCTTCGCGACCGAGTCCTTCCTCGCGCTCCACGCCGCGCTGACGTGCACGGAGTTGGTCGCGCACGCGAGCGTCAACGGCGGCGACTTCTTCCACGACATCTACCCGAAGGAGTCGATGTACGAGTCGCAGTCGCAGAAGACGCTCGGCACGCTGCGCTTCCACCGCGACTTCACCAACCACTTCGTGCGCCCCGACTTCGTGTCCACGATCGTCCTGCGGGACACGCCCGAGAACGAGGTCTTCTCCACCTACGTGGTGAACCGCGACCTGATCCGGAGCCTCCCGGCCGCGGTGGTGGAGGTGCTGCGGCAGGAGCGCTTCCACACCCCCTACGACGACATCTCCACGCAGGGCGGGAGCCGGCTCGGCCGGGCGCCCGACCACGCGGTCGTCACGGGCGACGCCGGCGTGCGGCTCTTCGAGGGGCGCACCCGCGGGACCGACCCGGAGGCCGAGCTGGCGCTGGACGCCTGCGTCGCGGCCCTCCACCGGCTGAAGGTCCGCTACACGCCGGGCCCCGGCGACCTGGTCGCGTTCTCGAACGACCACCTGCTGCACGGGCGCGAGGTGGTGGCGGTCCGCGACATCGAGTCGATGCGCCGCCGCTGGCTGATGAAGACCCACAACGTGTACGCGCTCGAGCCGCTCGAGCGGTTCTTCCTCTCCGACCGCTACGGGGTGGTGGACGGCTAGTGCCGGGACCGCGCGGGGTGGCGGTCGTGACCGGTGGGAGCCGCGGGATAGGGGCGGCGACGGCGCACGTCCTGGCGGGCGCCGGCTTCGACGTCTGCGTCGACTACGTGTGCCACGAGCGCGAGGCCGGCTCGGTCGTGGCCCGCATCGAGGCCGGCGGCGGCCGGGCCGTGAGCTGGCGGGCGGACGTCAGCTCCGAGCCGGAGGTGTGCGCCCTGTTCGCGCGGGCCGACGCGCTCGGCCCGGTCACGGCGCTGGTCAACTGCGCCGGGGTGACCGGCGGGGCGGCCGGGGTGCTCGACGTGGAGGCCGACCAGGTCCGCCGGGCCTGTGCCGTCAACGTCGTGGGCACCGCCCTGTGCATGCGCGAGGCCGCCCGCCGCATGGCCACGAGCCGCGGCGGCACGGGGGGCGCGATCGTGAACGTGTCCTCCACGGCCGCCCGTACGAGCGGCTGCGGCGAGTGGGTGCACTACGCCGCGACCAAGGCGTCGGTGGACGTGCTCACGGTGGGCGCGGCGCGCGAGCTGGCCCCGGAGGGGATACGGGTCAACGCCGTCGCCCCGGGCCTGATCCAGACCGACCTCCACGCCGACAATGGGATGCCCGAGCGCCCCGAGCGCCTGCGCCCGACCATCCCGATGGGCCGGCTCGGCACGCCGGCCGAGGTGGCCTCGGCCGTGCGCTGGCTCGTCTCGGAGGAGACCTCCTACGTGTCGGGGGCGGTGGTGGAGGTCTGCGGTGCGCGCTGACTCCTGCCTGCTGGAGCCGCACACCGACCTCGCGCGCGAGGACGGGCCGCACGTCGTGACCAGGGGCGAGGGCGCCTGGGTGGTCGACGTGCACGGGCGCCGCTACCTGGAGGGCGTCGCCGGGCTGTTCAGCGCCTCGCTCGGGTTCGGCGAGGAGCGGCTGGCGAAGGCGGCCGAGCGCCAGCTCCGGCGCCTGCCGTTCTACGGATCGTTCGGCCACCGCACGCACGACGTGGCGCTCGAGCTCGCGGCCCGGCTCGTGGCGATGGCGCCGATGCCGATGGGCCGCGCCCTCTTCGCCAACTCCGGGTCGGAGGCGATCGACAGCGCGATCAAGGTCGCCTGGCTGGCCCACGACGCGCTCGGCCGCGCGGAGCGCAGGAAGCTGATCGCGCACGACCGCGGCTACCACGGGTCCACCGTCGCCGCCGCGAGCCTCACGGGGCTGCCGCGGATGCACCGCGGCTTCGGGCCGCCCGCCGTCCCGGTGGTTCGCGTGCCCACGCCGGACCGCTACCGCGACGGCCGCCCGGGGGAGTCCGAGGAGGAGTTCGGCGCGCGCCTGGCGGCCGCGGTCGAGCGGACGATCCAGGCGGAGGGGCCGGAGACGGTGGCGGCGTTCGTCTCGGAGCCGGTGCTCGGAGCGGGCGGCGTGGTGGTCCCGCCGCGCGCGTACTTCGACCGGCTGCAGGAGGTCCTGCGCCGCCACGGCGTCCTGTTCGTGGTGGACGAGGTGATCACCGGGTTCGGCCGCACCGGGCGGATGTTCGGCTCCGAGACCTTCGGCCTGCGACCGGACATGCTCGTCCTGGCCAAGGGGCTGTCGGCCGGCTACATGCCGATCTCGGCCCTGCTGGTCTCCGAGGAGCTCGACGCGGCGCTGGTCGAGGCCAGCCGGAGACACGGCTCGTTCTCGCACGGGTTCACGTGCTCGGGCCACCCGGTCGCCGCCGCGGTGGCCCTCGAGGCGCTGGCGATCTACGAGGAGATCGACGTGGCCGCCCGCGCCCGGGCCGCCGGCGCCCTGCTCCGCGACCGCCTGGCGCCGCTGGCCGAGCACCCGCTGGTGGGGGACGTGCGCGGGTGCGGCCTGCTCGCGGGGGTCGAGCTGGTCCGGGGGGCGGCGGCGCGCACGGTCGCGCGGGCCCAGGCGCACGGCCTGATCCTGCGGGCCATGGGGGACACGGTGGCCTTCGCGCCGCCGCTGGTCGTCGGCCCGCGCGAGGTCGAGCTCACCGCCGAGCTGTTCGGGCGGGCGCTGGAGGACGTGGCGGGGGACCTCCTCCC
>JALZEZ010000519.1 GCA_030861775.1 Actinomycetota bacterium | reverse complement strand
GGCCGCGAGCCGCCGCCCGCCGCCGCGCTCGACCGCACGCGCCGCGAGCCACAGCGACACCGTCGCGAGGAGGACCAAGAGCGCGTACGAGCGCGCTTCCTGCGAGTACCAGACGAGCAGCGGGCTGACGGCTGCGAGCGCGGCACCCGCCACCCCCACGCGCGAAGAGGCCAGGGCCCGCCCCGCCGCCCACGCCGCGGGCACGGTGGCGGTGCCGAAGACCGCCGAGAGCGAGCGCATCCCGACCTCCCCGTGCCCGAACACCTGCGTCCACAGCCAGGCGAGCACGTAGTAGAGGGGCGGCGTGGACTCGGTGTCGGGGATCGTCGAGAGCATGTCCCCGAACCCCATTCGGAGCAAAGCGCTCGTCACGCCCTCGTCGCCGGAGAGGCTCTGGACGTCGAGCGTCGCGAATCGCAGCGCGGCGGCGCCCAGCGTGAGGGCGGCGACAGGCAAGGAGCCGGAGAGGGGACTCGAACCCCTGACCTGCCGCTTACAAGGCGGCTGCTCTACCAGCTGAGCTACTCCGGCGCCGCGAAGCGAGTCTAAGCGGGTTCGCCGGCCGGGACCGCGACCTGCTCGATGTCGCCGTGCCCGTTCGAGGAGACGGGGATCTCGGGCGGCTCGTCGGCGCTGCGATCGTTCAGCACGTGCTCCAGCCCGCCGAGCACGGCGCCGAACAGGGCGTGCCGCCAGGTGGCCTGGGCGAAGGCGCGCCAGTTGCCGGACAGGGTCTCGAGCTCGCGGCGGGCCGGGTGGTAGCGGTCGGTCACGCGCGTGAGCGGCCAGAAGGCGGCGTGCTCGGCGAGCCCGGCGAGCACCCCGCGCAGCACCGGCGGACCCGGCATGAACGGCTTGAGCTGCGCGTAGACGGCCCCGAAGAGGATCCCGTTCTGCACGTGCAGCGCCAGCCCCGCCGCCGGCCACTGCGACCCGCGCGTGACGAGCTTGCCCACCAGCTCGACGTCGTCGTAGCGGGTGTCGAACACGCGCTTGTCGAGCGGCTGCTGCCCGGCCCAGACCGCGGCGGCCACTCCGCCGGCAAGACCGCCGCGCAGGCTCCTTCCCAGGGACATGGAATGAGCGTAACGACAGCGGCACCTCGGTGTCAGTTAGACCTCATGGGACTCGACCGCCACCACGAACGCATCCGCACGCGCGGGATCAACCCGGTCGTCTACTGGATCACCCGCGCGATCCTGCAGCCGTTCCTGCTGATCTGGTTCCGCACCCAGCGCGTCGGCCGCGAGCACATCCCGCACGAGGGCGCGGTCGTGCTGGCGGCCAACCACAAGAGCTTCCTGGACCCGTTCCTGATCGGCCTCTGCCTGCGCCGCCCGATCTACTTCGTGGCCAAGCGCGAGCTGTTCGAGAAGCGGCTCGTCGGCTGGTTCCTGAACTGCCTCGGGGCGTTCCCGATCCGGCGCGGCGAGTCCGACGAGGAGGCCGTGGCCACGATCAAGGCGGTGCTGGCACGCGGTGACGCGGTCGTCATCTTCCCCGAGGGCACGCGCATCCGCGCTGCCGAGAAGCTCGGCGAGCCGAAGCGCGGCGTCGGCCGGTTCGCGCTCGAATGCGGCGCGCCGGTGGTCCCGATCGCGATCCACGGCACCGAGCGGGCCCGCCGCGGCCTGCTCGTCCGCCCCGTCAAGGTCCGCGTCCGCTGCGGCCGCCCGCTGACGTTCCCCCGCGTGCAGGAGGCCTCGCAGCGGCTCGCCACCGAGGTGACCGCCCGCATCTGGCCGTGCGTCGAGCTCCAGTACCGCTGGCTCGACGGGCTGCCCGAGCTCGACCCGAAGCCCGCGCTCGTCCCACGTCCCGCCCTCGCGACGCTCGGATCCGCCCGGCGCCGCGACCAGGACCGCCGGGCCGCGTAGGGGGACTAGGCTCGGTGAGTGACCGAGGCGCCCGACAAGGCCGCCCTCGACCGGGCGTTCACCGAGCTCTACCGGGCTCACCTGCGCGACGTCTACAGCTACGCGTACTACCGGATCGGCAACCATCACGACGCCGAGGACCTCACCGAGCACACCTTCCTGCAGGCCTACCGCCACTTCGCCCGGGCGCAGGCCGAGTCGAACGGCCGGCCGCTGCGGCCGTGGCTGATCCGCATCGCGCACAACCTGGCCGCGAACTACCACCGCGACCGCTCGCGCCGCCCGCAGACCCACCTGGAGGACGCCTCGATCGTGAGCGCCCCGCACCAGACCGACCAGCTCGTCGAGGGGCGCGAGGAGCTCCAGGAGGTGCTCGAGGGGGTTGCAGGACTGGCCGACGACCGCCGCGAAGCACTGATCATGCGCTTCGCGCTGGGCATGGATAATCGCGAGATCGCGCGAGCGCTGGGGCGCTCCGAGGGCGCGACCAAGGTGTTGATACACCGGGCCATCAAGCAGCTCGAGGAACGGCTGAAGGAGGTACGCGGAGATGAGTGAGGTCGAGCGACTGCTCCACTACGCGCTGGCCCCTGTCGAGCCGCCGGGCACCCTGACCGCGCGGCTCGAGCAGCGCCTCACGGACCTGACCGGCGCGGCCGTGGACGAGCTGGCCGAGTTCGACCCCGGCGCCTTGCGCGACCTCCGCCGCTGGCCGCGCTTCGCCGCGGAAGCGCTCGCCGCCGGCTTCCGTTCCGT
>JALZEZ010000236.1 GCA_030861775.1 Actinomycetota bacterium | reverse complement strand
CGGATCCACCGCACGAGCGAGCCCGGCGAGGCCGCGGCGGTGGCCCGGCGCGCGGTGCACGACGGCCTCCACACGATCGTCGTGGTGGGCGGCGACGGCACGCTCACGGAGGTGGCCGACGCGGTCCTGTCGGAGGGCGCTGCGCGCGAGCCGGCGGTGGGCTTCGTGCCCGCCGGCACCTGCAACGACTTCGCCCGCTGCCGCGAGGTCAGCCCCACCGCGGCGGCGCTGCTCGACCGCTCGCGGGCGCAGTGGATCGACGTGGGGCGGGTCACCTGCGCCACGCCGCGCGGCCCGGAGACGCGCCACTTCGTGGTGAACAGCACGGTGGGGCTCGTGAGCCGCATGGGCGAGCGCTTCACGCTCAAGACGCGCGCGAACCTCGCGCTCAAGCGCGCGGGGCTCGAGCTGGCCCAGGCCGTGCTCGGGGTGGAGACGCTGGCCCGCTGGCGGCCGCTCCCGCTGCGCCTCACGGTGGACGGCGTGGAGCACGAGGCCCGCGCCACGAACCTCGCCGTGATGAAGGTCCCCTTCTTCGCGGGCGGGCTGAGCTTCGGCCACTTCGGCGCCCTCGACGACGGGCGCCTGTCGACCGTGCTGGTGCGCGGCATGAGCCGCCCGCGCGTGGCGGCCGCGATGTGGCGCGCCTTCCGGCGCCGGCTCGAGGGGCACCCCGAGCTGCGCCACTGGTCGGCCGAGTCCGTGGTCGTCGAGACCGACGACCCGTTCCCCGTCGAGGTCGACGGGGAGATCGCCGGGACCACCCCGGCTCGCTTCGAGGTCCTGCCGAGACGCCTGTTGACCATCACCTGACGGAGGGAACGAGATGGAGGCCACAGTCCGAGACACCGACCTGGAGCGCGAGCTGCTCACGCCCGCCGAGCGGGCGGCCGTGGAGCTGGCCGCCGAGCACGCGGAGGCGTTCCGCCCGCGCGCGGAGCAGCACGACCGCGAGAACTCGTTCCCGTTCCAGGACTTCGAGGACATGAAGGAGTCCGGCTACCTGGCCATCCCCGTCCCCCAGGAGCTGGGCGGCTCGGGCGTGAGCCTGCTCGGCCTCTGCGCCGCGCAGGAGAAGCTGGCCGAGGGCGCGCCCGCCACCGCGCTCGGGGTGAACATGCACCTGTTCACGATCGGGCTCGTCGCGGAGCTGTGGAAGCAGGAGCCCGAGGAGCGCACGGAGGCCTTCCTGCGCGCGGTGGCCGAGGGGCACATGATCGTCGGGGCATCGGTGTCGGAGGCGGAGACCAGCGGCAACAACTTCCGCCACGCCGCCACCAGGGCGGAGCGCGTGGACGGCGGCTACAGGATCACCGGCCGCAAGATCTTCTGCTCGATCAGCCCGGTGATGACCGGCTACACGAGCCACGCGCTCTACGAGGACCCCGAGCGCGGGCCGCTGCTGGTCCACTTCCTCGCGCTGCGCGAGTCGGAGGGCCTGGAGGTGCTCGACAACTGGGACGCGATGGGCATGCGCCCGACGGGCAGCAACGACGTGGTGCTCGACGGCGTGTTCGTGCCCGACGAGCTGGTGGTGATGGAGCGCCCCGCCGGGCAGCTCGACGCCTTCGCGATCAACTCGAACAAGTGGTTCAACCTCACCTTCGGCGCGGTCTACACCGGCGTGGCGGGCGGGGCCAAGCGCTACGTGGAGGAGTACGCGCGCGACCGGATCCGCAAGCCGTTCCCGCGCCCGATGAGCCACTTCCCGGCGATCCAGTACCTGGTCGCGGAGATGGAGGTCCTGATCCAGGCATCGCGCGCGATCGTCTGGAAGACCGCGTACGAGCTGGGTGGCGGGCCCTCGGAGGACCCGCGCGAGTTCGCGGCGGCGCTCACGGCGAAGCACGTGGCCACGAGCAACGCGGTGCAGATCGTGGACCGGGCGATGTCGGTGACCGGCGGCAGCGGCTTTTTGAGGAAGTCGCCGCTCGAGCGCCTCTACCGCGACGTGCGCGGGGCGAAGGTGCACCCGCCGAGCCACTACGACGCGCTCGAGATCATCGGCAAGGCGACGCTCGGCGTGCCGCTCGACGCGGAGCCGCGGTGGGGGTAGCGGCATGAAGAACCGGGTCCTCGTCTACGGGATGCACGGCTACCGCAACCTCGGGGCCGAGGCGCGGCTGGTGGCGATCGTGGACCAGCTGGGCCGCATGGTCCCGGACGCGGAGATCGTGACCAACACGCTCGACCGCCACGCGCTCGACTACCTGCGCGGGATGTGCCGCCTGCACTACTTCCACCCGGTCTTCCACCGGCCCGCGGGGAAGCGGCTGATCGACAGCGCCGACTGCGTGATCCTCTCCGAGGGGGCGATGATCGGCGACCGCTTCAGCCCGGTCCTGCTGAGCGCGCTGACCCGCGCGATCGAGCAGGCGGACCGCGCCGGGATCGCCAGCGTGGGCCTCGCGCTCGACTCGAACTACATCTCGCCGAAGCGCCGCGAGCGGACCGTGCGGGCGCTCAACACGATCGACCTCCTGACCGTGCGCGCGCCCGGCTGCGACGAGCACCTGGCCGGGTACGGGGTGAAGGTCCCGATGCCGGTGACCGCCGACTGCGCGGTGTCGATGCCGCTGCCCGGCCCGGACGTGGTGGCGCGCGTGCGCGAGCGCTACGGCTTCGGCGCGGGGCCGGTGCACGGCATCGCGCCGGTGGACTTCCACATGTGGCCGGCGAAGGCGATCCCGGTCGGGCGGCCGAGCGACTTCGTGCGCTGGCCGTACAAGGCCACCTGGCCCGACGGCGGGCGTGAGCGCTCGCGGAAGCTGCTGGCCGCCTGGGTCGAGCACGCCCGCCACCTGCTCTCGCTCGACCGCCGCGCGCGGGTGGGCATCGTGATCCAGGACCGCGGCGACGTGCGCTTCGCGCACCGGCTGCACCGCGAGCTGGGCGTGCCGGAGCGGAGCTTCGTGATCGACGGGCAGACCTCCGACCCGTACGAGATGTCGGCGGCGTACTCGCTGATGGAGACGCTGTCGAGCTCGCGCTACCACGCGATCGTGCTGGCCTCCGCCTACGCGATCCCGTTCGTCGCGCTCGGCCACGACAACCGCACCGAGTTCTACTGCCGCGACATGGGGCTCGACCGCCTCTTCGTCGCGCACGACGACCCCGACGTGGTCGGGACCCTGCGCGAGCGGCACGCCCGGCTGGCGGAGGAGCGCGACGAGATCCGCGAGCGGATCGCGCGCGGCTTCGCCGAGATGCGCGTGCGCGACGCTGTCAACTACCGGCTGCTCGGCGACCTGCTCGAGGGCATCGGCCACCGGGTGGAGCGAGCGCCGGCCGACCAGCCCACGGCCGTTGGCTGAGCGGCTCATCGCGCCGTCGGTCATCGCCGACGAGCTGACCAAGGTCTACCCGAACGGGCAGAAGGCGGCCGACCGGGTGTCGCTGTGCGCGTCCGGCGGCGAGATCGTGGGGGTGGTGGGCCCCAACGGGGCGGGCAAGTCCACCACGCTCAACATGCTCGCCACGCTGCTCGCGCCGACCTCCGGCGGCGGCTCGGTCTGGGGCATCCCGCTCGAGGACGTGGACCGGGTGCGGCCCAAGCTGGGGGTGGCGCTCCAGGGCGCGGGCCTCGACCCGCTGATGACCGCCAGCGAGCACTTCGAGGTGCAGGCGGCGCTGTACCGGCTCGACCACTCGTGGCGGGGGCAGGCGGACGCGCTGGTCGAGCGCTTCGAGCTGGGGCCCTACGCGGACCGGCTCGTCGGCCAGTACTCCGGCGGCATCCAGCGCCGCCTGGCCCTCGCCCTGGCGCTCCTCCCGAACCCTCCGGTGATCATCTTCGACGAGCCGAGCGTGGGGCTCGACCCGCGCAGCCGCCGCAACCTGTGGGAGCTCGTGCGCGCGCTGCGCAACGAGGGGCGGGCGGTGCTGCTCAGCACGCAGTACCTGGAGGAGGCGGACAGCCTCTGCGACCGCGTGTACCTGATCGACCACGGCCGCATCGTGCTGGCGGGCCCGCCGGCGGAGCTGAAGCGGCAGGTCGGCGGCGCGAGCCTGCGGGTGGAGGTGGACGGGCCGCCGGACGCGCTGGTGAGCGCGTTCGACGGGGAGGCGACGGTCGACGGCCACACGGTCGTGTTCGGCCTCGACGGCGACCTCACGGCGGCCGGCCGGGTGCTGAGCATGGCGCGGGAGCGCGGCGTGGCGGTGAAGAGCCTGCGCGTGTCCGAGCCGACGCTCGACGACGTCTTCCTGCACTTCACCGGCCGCGCGATGGAGCCGGAGCCGCTCAGCGGCGAGGGCTTCGACCTCGGCACGCGCATGCAGCGCGGAGGGGGCAAGAAGTGGCAGCAGTGAGCGCGCTCTGGCCGATGTACCGGCGCGCGGCGCGCGAGGCGCTGCGCGTGCCGCTGGCCACGTTCATCGTGCCGATCGTCGTCGGCGTGTTCATGCAGACGATCTTCGCCCGCGTGTTCTCGGGCCTGGTCCAGCTCGAGGCCTTCGAGGGGGTGGCGTACAACGACTACCTGCTGCCGGGCACGCTGATCATGTCGGTGATGCTCGGCTCCTCGACCGCGGGCGTCTCCAGCGCGGTCGAGCTCCAGACCGGCTTCTTCGACCGCATGCGCATCTCGCCGCTGCGCGAGCTGCCGAGCCTGCGCGCGCGGCGGCTGGCCGACGCCACCCGGATCGGCCTCTACTGCACGGTGCTGCTGTTCGTCGGCTGGATCGACGGCGCGCACATCGAGAGCTGGCCGCTGGCGATCGCGTTCGCTTTCCTGATGCCGGCGGCCTGGTGCTTCGCCTACGGCGGGCTGGCGCTGGCCGCCTGCCTGCGCACGCGCAGCGCGGAGACCGCCCAGGGCATGGCGCCGCTGTTCTTCCCGATCCTGTTCACGAGCACCGCCGTGATGCCCGGTGAGCTCCTGCCGGGCTGGCTCGAGGCCATCGCCACCTACAACCCGGTCTCGTACATGACCGACGCGATGCGCGCCGGGTTCGCCGGCGACCTCGACGGCGGGGCGCTGGGCAAGGCGGCCCTCGGCGTCGCCGCCGTGGCCGCCCTCACCCAGTTCCTCGTCGTTCGCGCCCGCGCCTCGCTGCGGGCGGCGTGACCGCTACTCGCCGCGGCGCTCGAGCGAGTCGATCTTCCAGTCGCCGAGCTCGCGGCTGAGCTGGTACTCGATCACGATGTCCTGCTTCGTCTCGCGCACGACGAGCGCCGCCGACTTCCCGCTGATCTGGACGTCCTCGGGCGAGTAGTTGGCGCTCTGGTTGTCGGCGAAGTCCTGCCGGCACTTCTCGAGCCCGCCGAGGCTCTGCATACCCCGGTAGCTGAAGTACTGGCAACCGTTCGCGCCCTCGCTCGACCCGAAGTTCAGGACGGTGTTGATGATCGCGCGCTCGGCGCCGTCGCCCTGCGCGATCGAGGGCCTATCGACGTCGTCGAGCTTCCAGTCGTCGCCGTCCTTGACCATGAACACCTCGATGTCCTCGCCGTCGAAGCGCCCGCCCTCGGGCGTGGCCTTGGCCTCGGCCCGGTCGCCGGTCACCTCGACCTCCTCGATCTCGACACCGGTGCCCTTGTTCTCCTTCGCCACCTCGCGGCAGGCGTCGAACGCGGCGGAGCCGGTCTGGAGCGTGGCCTTCTGGAGGTAGCCCTCGGTGTAGAGCTTGTCGCAGTCCTCGGGGTCCTTGCTCACCGCGACCTGCTCGATCGCGTCCCGGACCTGCTCCTCGTCGCCGCCGCCGTCGTCATCGCCGCCGCCACCCAGCACGAGCGCCAGGATCACGCCGACGACCACGACCGCCAGGACGGCGCCGATGATCAGCGGGAGCTTGCTGCCGCCACCGCCGGAGGAGGGGGCGGGCCCGGGGCCGGCGGCGGTCGGGCCGTAGCCGGCCGCGGTGGGGGTGCCGGC
>JALZEZ010000235.1 GCA_030861775.1 Actinomycetota bacterium | reverse complement strand
GGACCGGACCGAGGTCGACGCAGTAGCGCGAGGTCAGCTCGCCGGTCGTGAACGGGCCATGGGTCCGCGCGTAGCGGCGCACCAGCCGGGTCAGCGGCTCCTCGACCTGCTCGAGGAACGCCTGGGGCAGGCCGCCCGGCGGCACGGCGCCGAACGCGTCGCGGTAGAGGCCGGCGTCCTCGGCCGCGATCCAGCGCTCCTCGCCGCCGATCCGCATCGCCACCGCGCGCCGCTCGCCGCGGAGCTGCTCGAGGATGCGCTTGGCGGACACCGCCTCGAGGGCGCGGGCCTGGGCCTCGGCGGCCGTCAGGTCGCCCACCGCGCGGAGCACGTCGTGCATGCCGTCGGCGTTGGCCGCGCGGGTGCGCTCGCTCGTGCGCTGGAGGTCGGCCTCCACCTCGGCCAGTGCGTCCGGGTCGATCAGCTCGCGCAGCTCCTCCTGCCCGAGCAGCTCGCGCAACAGGTCGCGGTCGAGCGAGAGCGCCGCCGCGCGCCGCTCGGCGTTCGGCGTGTCGCCCTCGTACATGTACGTCGCCACGTAGTCGAACAGGAGCGACGAGGCGAACGGCGAGGCGCGCTGCGTCTCGACCTCGACCAGCGACAGCTCGCGCCGGTGGAGCCTGCGGAGCAGGTCGGTGAGCGCGGGCAGGTCGAGCACGTCGCGCAGGCACTCGCGGTAGGTCTCGAGCACGATCGGGAAGCGGCCGTAGTGCTTGGCGACCTCGAGCAGCGACTGCGCCTTGAGCCGCTGCTGCCACAGCGGCGTGCGCTTGCCGGGGTAGGCGCGCGGGATCAGCAGCGCGCGGGCGGCGTTCTCGCGGAAGCGCGCGCCGAACAGCGCCGACGAGCTCAGCTCGCGCACGACCAGGTCCTCGAGCTCATCCGGGTCGATCAGGACCAGGTCCGAGCCCGGCGGCTCGTCGGCGTCGGGCAGGTGGACGATGATCCCGTCGTCCGACCAGATCGCGTCGGCCTCGAGCCCGGCCTCGTCGCGGATCCGCGCGCTGAGGGCCAGGCCCCACGCGGCGTGCACCCGTCCGCCGAACGGCGAGAGCACGCACAGCCGCCAGTCGCCGATCTCGTCCCGGAAGCGCTCGATCACGATCGTACGGTCCGACGGCACCACGCGGGTGGCCTCGCGCTGCTCGCGCAGGAACTGGACCAGGTTCTTGGCCGCGCGCTCGTCCAGGTCGTGCGACTCGGCCAGCTCGGCCGGCTCCCGGTCCACCGCCCAGCGGCTGAACTCGCCGATCGCGCGGCCCAGCTCGACCGGGCGGCCCACGCCGTCGCCGCGCCAGAACGGGATCGCGCCGGGGGCGCCCGGCGCGGGCGAGACGATCACCCGGTCGCGCGTGATCTCCTCGATCCGCCAGGTGGAGGCGCCGAGCAGGAACGTCTGGCCCGGCCGCGCCTCGTAGACCATCTCCTCGTCCAGCTCGCCCACCCGCCGGCCGTCCGGCAGGTGCACGCCGTACATGCCGCGGTCGGGGATCGTGCCGGCGTTGGTCACCGCGAGCTGGCGCGCGCCGCTGCGGGCGCGGATCGTGTCGGCCACCCGGTCCCACACGATCCTCGGGCGCAGGTCGCCGAACTGCTCGGACGGGTAGCGGCCGTCGAGCATGTCGAGCACGTTGTCGAGCTGCTCGCGCGAGAGGTCCGAGTAGGGGTGGGCGCGGCGGACCAAATCGTGCAGCTCGGGCACGCTCAGCTCCTCGTCGGCGGCCACCATTGCCACGATCTGCTGGGCCAGCACGTCGAGTGGGTTGCGCGGCACGACCGTGCTCTCGATCTCGCCCTCACGCATCCGCTTCACGACCACCGTCGACTCGAGCAGGTCGGCCCGGAACTTGGGGAAGATGCGGCCCTTCGAGGTCTCGCCCACGCCGTGGCCGGCGCGGCCGATGCGCTGGAGCCCGCGGGTGACCGACTTCGGCGACTCGACCTGGAGCACCAGGTCCACCGCGCCCATGTCGATGCCCAGCTCGAGCGACGAGGTGGCGACCAGGCACGGAAGCGCACCGGACTTGAGCTGCTCCTCGACGATGAGGCGCTCCTCGCGGGCGAGCGAGCCGTGGTGAGCGCGGGCTATCTCGAGGGGAGCGACCTCCGGCGGACCGCCGGGGTCGGACCCGAGGGGCTCTGCCCGCGCACCGGCCGCGCGCTCGGTAGCAAGCTCGTTGAGACGCATCGCCAGCCGCTCCGCCCCGCGGCGGTTGTTCACGAAGACGATCGTCGAGCGGTGCGACTGGACCAGGTCGAGCAGCTCGGGGTAGATCGCGGGCCAGATCGAGCGGCTCGTGCCGACGTCGCCGTAGACGGCGTCCGGGTCGCTCGGCGCCTCGGGCTCGCGCATGTCCTCGACCGGCACCTGGATCTGCACGTCGAGCGGCTTGCGCACGCCCGCGTCCACGATCGTGCAGTCGCGGCCGGTGCCGGCCAGGAAGCGGCCGACCTCCTCGAGCGGGCGCTGGGTGGCCGAGAGCCCGATCCGCTGCACCGGCCCGCCGGCCTGGCGCTCGAGCCGCTCGAGCGTCAGCGCCAGGTGGGCGCCGCGCTTGGTCTGGGCGACCGCGTGGATCTCGTCCACGATCACCCACTCCACCCCGGCGAACGTCTCGCGCGCGCGCGAGGTGAGCATCAGGTAGAGCGACTCCGGCGTGGTGATGAGGACGTCGGCCGGGTTGCGCAGCATCGCCTGGCGCTCCCTCTGGGGCGTGTCGCCGGTGCGCAGCGCCACGCTCACGTCGCCGCCGATCCCCTTCAGCGGCGCGCGCAGGTTGCGCTCGATGTCGTACGAGAGCGCCTTCAGCGGCGAGACGTACACGAGGCGCGTGCGCTTCTCGCCCTCCGGGGTGGGCTCGGCCACCAGCCGGTCGAGCCCCCAGAGGAACGCCGCGAGCGTCTTGCCGGAGCCGGTGGGCGCCGAGAGGAGCACGTGGTCGCCCGCGGCGATCGCCGGCCAGGCCTGGACCTGCGCGGGGGTGGGCTCGGCGAAGGCGCGGCCGAACCAGTCACGGACCTGCGGGGTGAACGTCGCGAGCGGATCGGCGGGCATCGAACTCATCAGCGTACCTCCCGCCGAGGACCCGGTGAGGGCGGGGCCCGCTCAGCGCTCGCGGTAGCCGATGCCGTCGATCTCGACCCTCGTTCCCTTCGACTTGCTGCTGCCGCGCTGCCCGAGCGCGATCACCTGCACGTGCGTTCGGCGGCGCGGCGAGGTCTTCATGCTGAACACGACCCGCCGGTTGCGCGTCTTCGAGCTGTAGAAGCTGATCCGCTTGCGCTTGCCGTTGACGATCACCAGCGCCTTTCCGCCGTAGCGGCTCTTGCGGCCGACCAGGTAGAGCCGGCTGCCGCGGTAGCGGATCCGCATCGACGCGCCCTTGCGCGAGGTGCGGCTGAACGCGCTGCCGTAGGCGGCACGGCTCTTCAGGCGCGCCCAGCGGCCGGCGTAGCGCGGCCGGCCCTCGAGGCGCCGGTCGTCGTGCGGGATGATCGTCTCGACCTGGTCCGACCACGGGCCCTGCCGGCCGTCGAGGGCGATCGCGCGCGCCCTGAACGCGTACGTGGAGCTGTAGCTGCCGCGGAAGCGGTAGATCGCGGCGAGCTGCGCCTCGTTCAGCGGACGCCAGCGGTTCGACCGCAGCCGGCGGTGCTGGAGCTCGTAGTAGTCGATGTTGGCGGCCGTGGCGTTGATCCGCAGCGAGAACGCGTTGCTCCGGCTCGCGTCGCTGGCGAGCCGCGGCGCCGTGATGCTCACCCGCGGGAGGCCCTCGGGCGTCACCGGCGGCGCCGGCCCCTCGACGACCGGCTTCGTGCAGCCCGCCCCCTGCTTCGCGTTCGGGACGCGCCAGGCGAACACCTCCTGGTACTGCGAGCGCGGCATGCCGGCGTCGAACTCCGGGTCGCGCGTCGCGTCCTCGGCCAGGTGGGCGTCCTGGAAGAACGGGATCGTGAAGCAGTCGTCCGCGACCAGCCCCTGGTAGTCCCCGAAGAAGAGCCCGCTGGTCGACACCGGCGCGTTGTGCTCCGGGCTGCCGAGGTCGTGTGAGAGCCGGGTGTCGGTCCACTTCGCGCCGCCGTCGGTCGAGCGCGACAGGTACTCGTCCACGTAGTAGTTGCCCGCGTGGGTCTGCTCGCTGCCGGTGCCGACCGGCGTGTCGTGGCGGCGGTCGAAGTACGCGAGCTGGATCTCGTTCTGCGGGGTGACCGCGATGTAGGGCTGGAACTGGTCCGCGTTCGACTTGTCCTGGTTCACCACGGTCGGCGTGCTCCACGTGTTGCCGCCGTTCGTGGACTTCGTGAAGACGACGTCGGCCTGGAGCCCGTCCCCGTCGTCGGTCGCGGGATCGGGCGCCTCGCGCATCTCGGCCCAGGTCGCGTACAGCTCCCCGTTGGGCGCCACCACGCCGATCGGGATCGACAGGTTGCGGAACTCCTGCCCGGGGAACTGCCGCGGGAGCCCCTCGAACGGCGGACTCGCCGGGACCGGCGGCAGCCACGTCCGGCCGGCATCGGTCGTCCGCGAGTAATACATCTGGTTGTACGGCGACGTCGTGGCCACGTAGTAGTTCCAGATCAGGTGGAAGGTGTTCTCGGCCTTCAGGTCCGGGAACACGTGCACGCCGATCACGAGGTTCTGCGGCTCCGATACCTGCACCGGCTCGCCCGGGAACGACTTGCCCCCGTCGGTCGAGGTCTCGCACACGATCGTCTGCTTCGCGGGGACGGCGGTTCTGCCCCAGCAGGCGACGATCGGGCCCGGCTTGCCGTCGCCGTCCGGTCCGGCGTTGTTCACGGCCATGGTGTTCTTGTCGTCGAGGAAGAGCCGCTGGCGGGACTCGTCGGGATAGGCGTTGATCGGCACCCGCGGGCCCCAGGTGGTGCCGGTGCGCACGTCCTCGGGCGAGACGCTCTCCCACTTGTGCAGGGTCATGCCCCAGCCGTTCTCGTTGGTCGTGAAGATGTCGTCGATGCCGGGGATCGCCTCCAGGTCCAGCGGCGCGTGATCGAGCACCATCACGTAGGCGTTGCCCTCGTCGTCGAACTGGAGCCACACGTCCGAGGTCGTGTACTCCTCGGCCCGGTCCCCGGAGCCGCGGTCGTCGAACTCCGCATCGTCCTCGCCCTCCTTGACGTCCTCCGGCCCGGTGCCGCCCTTGGTCGGGTCCTCCGCCGGGTAGCAGGTGTGCCGAACCGGCCACTGCTCCGGCGGCGACTCCGCCGGTGGGCAGGTGCGGAGCTGGCCGAGGTCGGTCCAGGTCACGCCGCGGTCGAACGAGACGTAGGTGCCGATCTTGAACTCGTACTCCGCGAGCGAGTCGCGGTCGCGGTCGTAGCGCTTCGAGCCGGCCACGAGGATGTCGGGGTTCGTGGGGCTCTGCGCGATGTGGGGCTCGGACTGCGACTTGAAGCCGAGCGCCGGGTCGCTGGCCAGGTACTCCTGGATGCCCGCGGGCGTGTCCACGTCCTGCGGGTGCGGCGCCCGCGCGCGGACGTCGCTGATCTGCGCCGCGCCGCTGTACTGCGACGGGATCGGCACCTCCCAGTAGACGACCCGCACCAGGTAGTAGCCGGCCTTCGCGGGGAGGACGTAGTTCTCCGGGAAGCCCGCCGGGAGGCCCGCGCCCACGAACACGACCCCGAACGTGCCGGAGTTGTCGATCAACCGGCCGCGCGTGCCCACCGCGTCGCTCTCGTAGACGTACAGGTCGAAGTCGCTGGCCGGGTTCGGGCGGAAGTTGTCGACGTCGATGCGGAGCTGCGCCCGCGCCCCCTCCGGGACCTCGACCTTGACCAGCGTGTCGTCGCAGTAGTTCTCCGTGTTCTTGCCGCAGGGCGAGCCGGAGGCGCCGTCGTAGTTCGAGTTCGCGCCGTCGTGGAC
>JALZEZ010000234.1 GCA_030861775.1 Actinomycetota bacterium | reverse complement strand
CGTCACCTGCTGCTCGCGAGCCGCCGCGGGCCGAGGGCCGAGGGCGCCGGCGAGCTCGTCGCCGCGCTGGCCGAGCTCGGCGCCGAGGCGACCGTGTCGGCGTGCGACTTCACGGACCGCGACGCGGTCGCGGCGCTCCTCGGGTCGATCCCGGACGAGCACCCGCTGACCGCCGTGGTCCACACCGCGGGCGTGATCGAGGACGGGACGATCCCCACGCTCACGCCGGATCAGGTGGATCGCGTGATGCAACCCAAGGTGGACGCGACGCTGCACCTGCACGAGTTGACGCAGGAGAGCGAGCTCGCCGAGTTCGTCATGTTCTCGTCGGCCGCGCCGCTCCTCGGCGGGGCGGGGCAGGGCAACTACGCGGCCGCCAACGCCGTGCTCGACGCGCTCGCGTACCGGCGGCGCGCGCAGGGGCTGCCCGCGACGTCGGTGGCGTGGGGCCTGTGGCGGGTGGCGAGCGGCCTGACCGACATCGCCGAAGCCGACCTCGAGCGAGTGGGGCGGGTCATCCGCGCGCGGCTGGGCCTGGCGCCGATGCCGCCCGAGTACGGCCTCGAGCTCTTCGACCGCGCACGATCGACCGGCTCGCCGCTGGTCGTGGCGGCGCGGCTCGACAGCGGAGTGCTTCGCTCGCAGGCGCGCGCCGGCACGCAGCCGGCGGTGCTGCGCGGCCTCGTGCGCGCCGTCGCGCGCCGCGAGCGCGCCGACGGGGAGACCCTCGCCCAGCGCCTCGCCAGGCGGCCACGGGCGGAGTGGCACGAGATCCTGCTGGAGATCGTCCGCGACAACCTCGCAGCCGTCCTCGGGCACCAGTCGGCGGACGCGGTCGAGCCCGAGCGCAACATGCTCGAGCTCGGCCTGGACTCGCTCGGCGCGGTGGAGCTGCGCAACCGGCTCACCCATTCGACGGGCCTGCGCATCCCACCCACGCTCGCCTTCGAGACGCCGACGGCGCAGGCGATGGCCACCTATCTGGCCGAACGGGTGAGCGACGAGGCCGCGGGACTCGGCGCCGCACCCGCCGAGACCGACGGCGCGGGCGGCACGCTGACCGCCATGCTGCGCGAGGCGCACGAGCGCGGCTCGCTGGTCGAGTTCGTGCCCGTGCTCGTCGCCAGCTCGAAGTTCAGGCCGGTCTCACCGGCCGGGCCCGAGAGCGCGCCGACGCTCCTCTCGCTCGTGCGCGGCGAGGCCACCCAGCTCATATGCATCCCGTCGTTCCTCGCCGGCTCCGGGCCGCACCAGTTCGCGCGGCTCGCGAGCGCCTTCGGCGGCAGGCGGAGCGTGTCGGCCTTCTCGCTGCCGGGCTTCCGCCCCGGCGAGGCCGTCCCGGCGAGCTGGACCGAGGTCATCGACGCGCTGGCGGCGGCGGTCCGCGAGGCGGCGCCGGACGACCCGTTCGTGCTCGTCGGGTACTCGATCGGAGGGGCCCTGGCGCACGCGGTGACGCGGCGGCTGGAGGACGACGGCGTGTTCCCGGCCGGCCTGGTCATGGTCGACACGTACGCGCCTCGGTCGCAGGACGAGATGAGCGAGGTCTGGGGCACCGTGATGGGGACCGTCCTCGACAAGCGTCACGAGCTGATCCAGGAGTCGGTCGACGACGACAACCTGATGGCCATGGCCAGCTACGTGCGGCTGATGAGCGAGTGGGAGCCGCGCTCCGTCGACGCGCCGGCGTTGCTCGTCCGCGCCAGCGAGCGGCTCGGGGACGCGTACGAGGCCGGCCGCCTGCCGGACTGGCAGCTGCCGCCCGACGTGGCCGAGGTGACCGGCCACCACTTCGGCGTGATCGACGAGACGGCGAGCGAGACGGCCCGGGTCATCGACGCCTGGGTCGGCGAGAAGACCGGCGAGGAACAACCGTTGCTCGACAGCACCGCAACCTAGGGGGACAGACAATTGAACGTGATCGAGACAAGCCCACCGGAGACGACCCAACCGCCTCCTCCGGCCCCGCTGAACGAGCTGCCGCCCGGGCCGAGCATGCCCCCCGGCCTGCAGATGCTCGGCTTCTGGTACCGCCGGCACGCCTTCTTCGAGAGCTGTCGCGCGCAGTACGGCCACCGGTTCACGATCCGCATGCGGGTGCCGCCGCAGCCGTACGTCGTGCTCTCAAGCCCGGACGACATCAAGGAGCTGTTCAGCGGTCCCCCGGACGCCCTGTGGTGCGGCGACGGCTCGCTCGAGCTCGAGAAGTACTTCGGCCCGACCGGGCTCGCGTTCCTCGAGGGGGACGAGCATCTGGTCCGGCGCAAGCAGATCAACAAGAGCATGCACGGCGAGGCGGTGGAGCGCATCGCAGCGTCGATCGCCGAGGTCACCGAACGTCATGTCGCCTCGTGGCCGCGCGACGAGATCGTCGAGCTGTACCACCGGGCGCACCGGCTGACCATCGACGTGGTACGGCACGTGAACTTCGGGCCGGAGCCGGACCGCCGCCTGGACGAGCTGGTCGACTCGGTGGAGCGGCTGATGGAGTTCAACAACTCGATCGCGTCGATGTTCAAGACGCAGGACTGGCCGCCGCGCGCGCTCCGCGCGCTCGCGGCGTTCCGGCCCTCCGGCTACAAGCGCTTCCTGGAGCTCCGCGAACGCTGCGACCGGCTGATCTACGAGGTGGTCGACGATCGCCGCCGCGCGGGAGGGGACGGCGGGGGCATGGTCGGGATGCTCCTGTCCTCGACGAACGGGGATGGCTCGCCGCTGAGCACGCAGGTGGTGCGCGACGAGGTCATGACCAACTTCCTCGCCGGAACCGCGACGACCGCGGCGTCCATCGGGTGGGCGGTCGAGCGCATCACGCGCGAGCCCGCCGTTCGCGAACGGCTGGTCGAGGAGATCGACGCGGGCGGGGACGACTCCTACCTCACGGCGACCGTCCAGGAGATCCTGCGCCGCAAGCCGCCGCTGAGCGGGGCCATCCCCCGACTCGTGATGAAGCCGATCGAGATCGGCGGCGTGCTCTACCCGCCCGGGACGCGCCTCATGGCGAGCTCGTATCTGGTCCACCACGACGCGTCGGTGTACCCGGACCCGTACTCGTTCCGCCCGGAGCGCTTCCTCGAGAGCCCGCCCGGCCTGTACACGTGGATCCCGTTCGGCGGCGGCCGTCGGCGCTGCCTCGGCAAGGCCATCGCGGAGCTCGAGCTGAAGTGCGTCCTGCGCGAGATCTTCGGCCAGTGCGAGCTGCGCCCGGACAGCCCGGAGCCCGAGCGGACGCGCAGCCACATCGCCACCGTCCGCCCGTCGCGCGGTGCGCGCGTGGTGCTGCACGACCGCGCGTAGAGGCCCGGCCTCAGACGGGCGTGGGTGTGGCGGTGCGGGCGCGGTCCCGCCATCTCCGCTCGAACTGGCGGAGCATCGCGGGGTACACGATCAGGTGACGGAACGGCTTGATCGCGGCCATGTAGGCGTTCCCGAGCAGCCCGTTCGGCTTCACGTAGACGGCCATCTGGCCGCGGTAGCCGCCGGTCCCGTCGGGGACCCAGCTCATGTGCATGACCGCGTGCACCGTCCGGTTGGCGATCTCCGCCGCGAACTCGTCGTCGAGCAGGTACAGCGGGGTGAAGGGGAGCCTGGCGAACTCCGGGCCGGACGGGCCGTTCCGCAGGTCCTCCGGCAGGCGGTCGCGGAGCGTCGGCGCGCTGGGGCCGGTGCCGGCGCCGGGGTCGTCCCAGCCGAGCAGGCCGCCCAGCTTCCAGCGGATCGCCCAGAGCGTGCGGGCGACCGGGTTCGGCTCCTCCGACGGGTCGCCCGACGCCATCCCCTGGACCAGCCGGGGGAACTCGTCAGGGCCGCCCGGCGTCGGGAGCGCCCACACGTCCTCGAGCCGGAAGTCGCGCGTGATCTCGTGGATCCGCCACGGCCGGGAGGTATGAGCGCTGTTCGGGAGCCTCACCGTGGCATCCAGTTTGGCAGGCCTTGCCCCTCGCGAGTAGCCTCGCCAGCGATGGCGGGGGGCCGTGCCTGGGGGGTGTGGGGCGCGCTGGTGCTCCTCCTCGCCATGCCGTCGCTCGCCCGGGCGGGCGACCTCTCGCCGAGCAGCTTCGACCCGGGTCCCGAGCGGTATCCGAACGTCGTCGTGCAGAACGACGTGCCGATCGAGATGCGCGACGGCGTCAGGCTCTACGCGGACGTCTACCGCCCGGCCGACGCGAGCGGCGTCGCGGTGCCCGGCCGCTTCCCGGTCGTGCTCAACCAGGTCGTGTTCAACAAGAGCGCCGCGCGGCTGGACGGCAGTCCGGCCGGCCCCCTCGAGGACAACGGCACCGGCTACACGCCGCTGTTCGTCAGGCACGGCTACGTGCAGGTGATCGCCGACGCGCGCGGCACCGGCTCGTCCGCGGGCGAGTGGGACATGTTCGGTGCCGAGGCGCAGCGCGACATGTACGACGTCGCGCGCTGGCTCGTCCGCCAGCCGTTCTCGGACGGCCGCTTCGTGGGCTACGGCGCGTCGTGCATGGCGATCGCCCAGGTCTTCCTGGGGGCACAGCGCCCGCCGGGGCTGAAGGCCCTGTTCCCGATCGTCCCGATGGACGACATCTACCGCGACGTCGCGTGGCACGGCGGCGGGCTCGACGCTCCCTTCGGCGCGGTCTGGCACGGGCTCGTCACGTCGACGAAGGTGCGCCCGCCCGGGTACGCCGCCGGCGATCCGGAGGCCGCGGCCGAGACGCTGGGCTCGCGCGCTAGCCCCGGGGCGAACGAGCACACGACCAGGATGCTCACCGAGCCCTACGACGGCGACTACTACCGGGAGCGCTCTCCGGGCAGGGTGGTGGGCCAGGTGGACGTGCCCACCTTCGTCGTCGGGGGGTGGTACGACCTGATGCAGCGCGGCACGCCGCGGATCTACGACGGGCTCCGCCTGCCGCCCGGGCGCAAGCAGCTCCTGATGGGGCCCTGGTACCACATGACCGGCGGTGAGGGCCTCGGGGAGCCCGGTACGCCGCCGCCGCTCGACGTGCTCGCGCTGGCCTGGTTCGACCGCTGGGTCAAGGGGAAGCGGAACGGGATCGAGGACTACGGGCCGGTGACCGTGCAGCAGCTCGGCTCGGACCGCTGGGAGACGTTCCGGCAGTACCCGCGCCGCGACGTGCGCTACGAGCGCTTCCACCTGAGCGGCGAGAGGAGCGGCTCGGCGCGGTCGCTGAACGACGGCTCGCTGACGACCACGGCGTCGGCCGACGCGGGGTCGGACTCGATGCCGGGCAACACGGTGAACGGCATCTGCACCCGGTCGACCGTGCAGTGGTCGGTCTTCGTCGTCCCGCCCGGGCAGCCGTGCGAGACCGACAACCGCTCGCAGGAGGCGACCTCGCTCACGTACACCACGCCCCCGCTGGAGGAGCCGCTGCACCTGTCCGGCCCGCTGTCGCTGACGCTGAACGGCTCGACCACCGCGCGCGACACGACCTGGATCGCGACGGTCGCGGACGTGGCGCCCGGCGGGGAGTCGACCCAGATCACCGCCGGCTGGCTGATTCAGTCGCGCCGCGCGCTCGACGCCGCCCGCACGACGTTCGCGCCGAACGGCGATCCGGTGGTCCCGTGGCACCCGTTCACGCGCGAGAGCGTGCTGCCGGTCGAGCCGGGCGCAACGGACACGATGGCGATCGAGATCCTCAACACGGACGCGGTCGTCCAGCCCGGTCACCGCCTGCGCGTGACGGTCAGCTCCGGGGACGTCCCCCACCTGCTCGTGCCGGCGGACACCGCCGTCGCCGGCGCGGGCGGCACGAGCACGGTCCACCGCGGCGGGGGCTCCCCGAGCTTCCTGACCGCGGCAGTCGCGCCGCTCGGCCCGGAGCCCGCCCCGCACACCCGCACGAAGCTCCAGCGCTGCCGCTCGAAGGCCAAGCGCGCGCACAGGCC
>JALZEZ010000233.1 GCA_030861775.1 Actinomycetota bacterium | reverse complement strand
GGCCGCCCCGGCCGGGGCGGCGGCCAGCGCGGTGCCCGTGATGTCGATGCACGACGCGAAGGGGACCGAGTTCGACTGCGTGCTGGTGCTGGGCCTGTCGGCGGCCAAGATGCCCGGCTCGCGCCGCGACCGCGCCGGCGGGATCCCGTCCGAGCTGCTGAAGGAGAGCCTCCCCGAGGCCGCCGACCACGACGCCGCGATGCGGCGCCTACTGCACGTGGCGATGACACGCGCACGGCGGCGGCTGGTGATGTCGTGGGCGGAGGGCGAGCGCGGTGCCGGCTCGCGCCCCTCGCCGTACTTCGAGGAGGCGCGCGCGGCCGTCGAGGCCGAGGCCGAGGTCGTGGACGAGGAACTCTTCGGCCCGGCCGAGGGCCTGCACGCGACCTTCCGCATGATGCGCGACGAGCTGCTCGACAGCGTCGCGCACGTCGGCGGCCGGCTCGGCGAGATGCGACTGGACACCTACCTCGAGGTGTCGCGCTCGGTGGCCCGCTACCTGGAGCTGCTGAAGATCGCCGCGCTGATCGAGCGGGGGAAGGCCGGGCAGAGCGTGAGCGACGCGCTCGGCGAGGTGAACGAGCTGCTCCTACAGGGCGCGAGCCCCGAGCAGGCCGAGCTGTTCAGGCTCTCGGCGCTCGACGACTACCTGCGCGACACGGCCGGCGACGAGCGCCGCCGCCGCGACGCGATAGTGGCCACCCCCGACGACACGCTCGAGCCGTTCATCCCCCGCCGCGGCGACGGGCTGATGCTGTCGGCGTCCGACATCGAGACCTACCGGCTGTGCCCGCTCAAGTACAAGTTCGCGCGCGTCTTCCGCATCCCGCAGGAGCCGAGCATCAACCAGCGCTTCGGGATCGTCGTGCACCAGGTGCTCGAGCGCTTCCACGCGAGCGGCGGCGGCTCGCTCGACCAGCTCATGCAGCTCTTCGAGGCCGCCTGGCGCCGGTCGGGCTTCGGCGACGGGAGCGACGACCTCCAGTTCCGCGCGCGGGCGGTGGCCGCGCTGCGCCGCTACTGGGAGCTCGACCGCCGCCGCGAGGCCGAGCCGGTCTCGTTCGAGCGCAGCTTCTCGTTCCACATCGGCCCGCACCTGCTGCGCGGGCGGGTGGACCGGGTCGACCGCCTACCGGACGGGCGCCACGAGCTGATCGACTACAAGACCGGCAAGGCCAAGTCCGAGCAGGAGCTGCGCGAGGACGTGCAGCTCTCGATCTACCAGATGGGCGCGCGCGAGGCCTGGGGCCTGGAGACCGCGGCGCAGAGCTACTACTACGTGCTCGAGAACGAGAAGGTGCCGGTGGCGCACTCCGAGGAGGAGCTGGAGCGGGTGCGCGGGACGGTGACCGAGATCGCCGACGGGATCATGGCCCACCGCTTCGAGCCGAAGCCGTCGATCGAGCTGTGCTCGTTCTGCGACTACCGGATCGTCTGCCCGGCCGCCGAGAAGTGAGCGTCCTGCTCGACCTGCTTGGCGAGGCGGCGGGCGATCTCGCGGGCGGCCTCGTGGAGGAGCGTGAGCTTCCCCGCTGAGCCCTCGTGGCCCGGTATGAAGACGACCAGCGTGCCGGCCTTGCACTCGAAGCCCGGGCTGAGCGGGTGCTCGGAGAGCCAGACGACGAACGAGGGGGAGAACAGCTCGCGCAGGGCCAGCTCGTCCTGGTCGGACGTGCGGCGCAGGTCGTAGAGCTCGTTGAAGCGCGCGCTCTCGAGCTCGACCCGCTGCGGCTTGGGCGCGCGGTCGAGCCAGTCGTGCTCGAGCCCGAGCCCGCTCAGCCGCCGGCGCAGGTAGAGGCCGCGGAAGCGGACCAGCGGCGCGCCGCTGTCCACCGCGCAGACCGTGAACGGATGCGGCTTCCAGACGGTGATGTCCTCGTGCTCGTGGCGGGTGTCGTAGGAGAAGTGCCCGAGCAGGCACGGCGGGCCGCCCGCCCGCCCGTACAGCGGCCCCTCCATCGTGTGCTCGAAGCGCTGCCGGTCGCCGCCCGCGAGCAGCGGGGTGATCGGGACGTAGCTGCCGCCGACCGTGTAGTTCAGGCCGAGCGCGGGGGCCAGCTCGCGGAAGAACTCGCTCTCCGCCTGGGTCGCGGCGCCGCGGTAGGCGACGAGCACCACCAGCAGCACCGTCACGGCCGGGCCGGCGGCGGCCACGCGCACGTCGTGCATCGCGGCGGCGACGACGAGCGAGCCCGCGATCCCGATGAACAGGCCCCAGAACGAGCCGCGGCTCCGGAGGTTCGTGCGGAAGTACCGGCCCCGCCGCTCGGCGGAGCTGGTCACGCGAACGAGACGGCCGGGGCCAGCCGCTCGGCGGGCGAGTCGAGCTCGAAGAACGCCCGCGGCGGGAAGCTCTTGCCCGAGAGCAGGGAGTTCGGGAAGACCTGGATGCGCGTGTTGTAGCTCTGGACGTTCGAGTTGTAGATCCGGCGCGAGGCCTGGATCTCGTCCTCGAGCTGGGAGAGCTGGGCCTGGAGCGACTGGAAGTTGTCGGCGGCGCGCAGGTCGGGGTACTGCTCGGCCAGCGCGCGGATGTTGCCGAGCGCGGAGCTGAGCGCGCCCTCGGCGCGGCTCACCTCGGCGGGCGAGTCGGCGGCCATCGCGGCGGCGCGCGCCTCGGTCACCTCGGTGAGGGTGGTGCGCTCGTGCGCGGCGTAGCCCTTGACGGTCTCGACCAGGTTCGGGACGAGGTCGTGACGGCGCTTGAGCTGCACGTCGATCCCGCTCCAGGCCTCGTCGACCTTGTTGCGGGCGCTCACGAAGGAGTTCCAGGTGGCGACGATCCAGACGATCAGCAGGACCAGCCCGCCCCCGATTGCGTAGAAGAGGGTGTTGCTCATAGGAGCAGTGATCGACCGCGAGCGCGCCAGGCTTGAGTGTTACAGGACCGTTAAAAAGGGGTCAGACCCCTTTTTTAGCCGCCCTGCGGTGGGCCCTCCGGCCCGCGCTGCCGCAGGAACCGCTGGAAGTCCCGCGCGATGGCGTCCGCCGAGGGGATCCGCTCCGGCGGCATCTCGCCCGTGACCTCGTCCATCGTCTGCTCCAGCCGCTCCACGAAGCTCTTCACGTCCGGGTCGCTGGCCACCGCCGCGTTCACCTGCCGCTCGTAGTCCTCGGCGGACTCCTCCAGCTCGCGCGCCTCGACCGCCAGGCCGGCGGCGCCCTCGAAGCTGCGTATCAGCGCCAGTGCCGCCTTCGGGTTGGGCGCGGCGGCCACGTAGTGCGGCACCGACGCCCACAGCGAGATCGACGGGATCCCCGCGGCCGCGCACGCGTGGTGCAGCACGCCGACGATGCCGGTCGGGCCCTCGTAGGTCGAGCGCTCGAAGCCGAGCTTCTCGACCAGCTCCTGGTTCGAGGCGATGCCGGTCATCGGGACCGGGCGCGAGTGCGGCACGTCGGCCAGCAGCGCTCCGAGCGTGATCACGGTCTCGGCCCCGAGCTCGCGGGCCACGTCGATCAGCAGGCCGGCGAACAGCCTCCAGCGCAGCGACGGCTCGACCCCCTCGAACAGGATCAGGTCCTGGTCGGCGCCCGCCACGTGCGCGGCGTGGAAGGCGTTGTGCGGCCAGTCGACCACGCGCGTGCGACCCTGCTCGAGGCGCACGGTCGGGCGGACCGCGGTGAAGTCGTAGAAGTCCTCGGGGTCGATCCGGGCGAACTCGGTCGCGTCGAAGCTGTCGACCAGGTAGTCGAGCGCGGCCGTGGCCGCCTCGCCCGCGTCGTTCCAGCCCTTGAACGCGACCACCAGCGCCGGGCGCCGCAGGTCGGGCCGCTCGCTCCATTCGACGTGTTCCACTCAGCTGACGCTACCCGAACGGCATACAGTCCGAGCCGTGGCAGGCCGGGTTGGCATCGCTGCGGTCGCGGCGTCGCTGGTGCTCGCCGCCTGCGGGGGCGGCGGGGAGGAGGAGCGCGACCAGGTCGTCGTCGCGCTCGACTTCACCCCGAACGCCGTGCACGCCCCGATCTACGCCGCGCGCCGCGACGGGCTGCGCATCCGCACGCCCGGGTCGGCGCCGGACGCGCTCAAGCTGGTCGCCTCCGGCCGCGCCGACATCGGCGTGCTCGACATACACGACCTCGGCCTCGCGGCGGAGAAGGGCAGCGACGTGGTGGGAATCGGCGCGCTCGTGCACCGGCCGCTGGCGGCGATCGTCGCGCGCCGCGAGGTGCGCCGCCCGCGCGACCTGGAGGGCCGCCGCGTCGGTGTCTCCGGGCTGCCCTCGGACGTGGCGGTCCTGCGCGCCGTACTGGAGGGCGACGGCGGGCGCCTCGACCGGGTGGACCAGGTGACGATCGGGTTCAACTCGGTCACGAACCTGGTGCAGCGCAAGATCGACGCCGCACCCGTGTTCTGGAACGCCGAGGGCGTGACCCTGCGCCAGCGCGGCGTGCCGATCAGCGAGTTCCGGGTGGAGCGCTTCGGCGCGCCGGCCTACCCCGAGGTCGTGCTGTTCACCTCGCGGCGCACGCTCGAGCGTCGCCGCGACGCCGTGGAGGACGCTCTGCGCGCGATCGCCGCGGGGGTCGAGCGGGTACTCGCCGAGCGCGAGCCGGCCGTGCGCGAGATCGCCAGGGTGTCGAGCGCCGACCCGAAGCTGGTGCGCGCGCAGCTCGACGCCGTGGCGCCCGCGCTGCGCCCGTCGCTGCGCCTCGACCGCCCCGTGCTCGAGCGCTGGGCCGAGTTCGACGCCCGCTTCGGCATCCTGGAGCGCCGCCCGGACGTGGGCCGCCTGTTCGCGTTCGACGTGGCTGGATGAGCATGCCCGCGCCGGTCGCCTGGCCGGTCGACCCGCTGCCCGTGCTGGAGCCGGGCTCGTGGCGGGTACTGGCCGTCGACCTCACCGAGCACGACCACCCGGCGGCGCTGCGCGAGGTGCTGGCCGGCTACGCGGGGACGGACCCGGAGGCCGTGCGCGTGGAGCCCGCCGCGTGCGTTCACTGCGGCGAGCCGCACGGCAAGCCCCACCTGGCCGAGCCCGCCCTGGACTGGCTGCGCTTCAACGTCTCGCACTCCGGCGACCTCGCGCTGTACGCGGTGGCGCACGGGCGCGAGATCGGGGTGGACGTCGAGGCTCATCGTCCGGGCCGCCGGCTCGCGGGGATCGCGGAGCGTCGCTTCACCCCCGCCGAGGCGGAGCACCTGCGCTCGCTTCCCGCGGGCGAGCACGACCCGGCCTTCTTCCGCCTCTGGGCGCGCAAGGAGGCCTACCTCAAGGCCACGGCGGAGGGACTGCCCGGCCTGCTGGGGTCGTTCGACGCGCTCACGCCGAGCCTGCCCGAGGGGTGGGAGCTGGCGGACCTCGACGCCGGCCCCGGCCACTCCGCGGCGGTCGTGGTCGCGGCCCCGGGCTACAGGCCCGGCGGGTGGCGGGCGACGAAGCCGCTGACCGACCGCGGCGCCGCCTGCCAGCGCGAGCCGCGCGGCCCGCTGCGCCCGCTCGTGTCGAAGCGCACCCCGGCCACGACCATGAACATGTGGCCCGGGTTCGAGTAGATCGTGATCCACTTGCCGCGGCCCGGCTCGGCCCAGTCCATGAACCCGCCGGAGGCCATCGGCCGGTCGAGCAGCCCGGCGGCGGCGAGCGCGTAGCTGACCGAGCCGGAGCAGTCGTAGCCGGAGTCCTCGAACGAGCCGTGCCCGCCGCCCCAGACGTACGGGAAGTCGGCGATCGCGTTGCCGCCGGCGATCACGGCGCGCACCGCCTCGGGCGCGTTCGCGGGCGCGCGGACCAGCCCCTCCTTCGTCAGCGTGGCGCGACCGGCGGGGCCGCCGCCGCCCTCGCGCAGCTCGCGCATCTTCGCGTCGAAGTCCTCACGCGAGAGGACCCGCGCCGTCTGGCGCATGTACGCATGGCCCAGCCCGCACAGCTCGGCGCAGACGACG
>JALZEZ010000046.1 GCA_030861775.1 Actinomycetota bacterium | reverse complement strand
GCCGCGGCCGCCGCAGGCGCACCCCGTGGGTCGAGCCCGACCTCACCGCGCAGCCCGAGGCCCCGGCCGAGGCGCCGCCGGCGAAGATCCAGTCCGGCGCCACGGTCAAGGAGGTCGCCGAGTCGCTCGGGCTCAGCGCCGCCGAGGTCATCAAGAAGCTCATGGAGCTCGGCGAGATGGCCACGCTCACCAAGACCCTCTCGGAGGAGGCCATCGGCGTCCTCGCGGAGGAGCTGGGCAAGAAGGTCGAGATCGTCCACGCCGCCGACGAGGTCGAGGAGGACCTCGACGTCGAGGAGACGGAGGAGGACGAGGCCGCCCTGGTCGAGCGCCCGCCGGTGGTCACGATCATGGGCCACGTCGACCACGGCAAGACCTCGCTGCTCGACGCGATCCGCGAGACCGAGGTCGCCTCCGGCGAGGCCGGTGGCATCACCCAGCACATCGGCGCCTACCAGGTCCACCACAACGACCACACGATCACCTTCCTCGACACCCCCGGCCACCAGGCCTTCACCGCCATGCGCGCCCGCGGCGCGAAGGTCACCGACATCGCGGTGATCGTCGTGGCGGCGGACGACGGCGTGATGCCGCAGACCGTCGAGGCCATCGACCACGCCAAGGCCGCCGAGGTCCCCGTGATGGTCGCGGTCAACAAGATCGACAAGGAGGGGGCCGACCCCAACCGCGTCCGCGGCGAGCTGGCCCAGCAGGGCCTGACCCCGGCCGACTGGGGCGGCGACACCGAGTTCACCGACGTCTCCGCCAAGACCAAGGACGGCCTCGAGGACCTGCTCGAGAACATCGTCACGCTGGCCGAGCTCGAGGAGCTCAAGGCCAACCCCGACGCGCCCGCGCAGGGCACCGTGATCGAGTCGCGGCTCGACCCCGGGCGCGGCCCGGTGGTCACCGTGCTCGTGCAGCGCGGCACGCTCGAGGGCGGCGACGCCCTCGTGGCCGGCGCGAGCTGGGGCCGCGTGCGCGCGATGCACGACTACCGCGGCGACCGGGTCAAGGAGGCCAGGCCCGGCGAGCCGGTCGAGGTGCTCGGCTTCAACGACGTGCCCGAGGCCGGCGAGCGCGTGCGCGCGGTCGAGAACGAGCGCAAGGCCCGCCAGGAGGCCAACGAGCGCGCCAACCGCCTCAAGACCGAGGCGCTGGCCCGCCGCCAGGGCGTGCGCGTCTCGCTCGAGGACGTGTTCGCCCGCGCCCAGAAGGGCGACCTCCAGGAGCTGGCCCTCGTGGTCAAGGCCGACGTCGCCGGCTCGCTCGAGGCGCTGGCCGACGAGATCGCGCGCCTGCCGCAGGGCGAGGTCACCGTCAACGTCGTCCGCGACGGCGTGGGCGGCATCACCGAGTCCGACGTCATGCTCGGCGCGGCCTCCAACGCGGTGATCATCGGCTTCAACGTCCGCCCGGTCGGCGACGCCCGCGCGGTCGCCGAGCGCGAGGGCGTCGAGATCCGCACCTACTCCGTCATCTACCAGGTGATCGAGGAGCTGCGCTCGGCGATGGAGGGCATGCTCGTCCCCGAGGAGGTCGAGGAGTCGGTCGCGACCGTCGAGATCCGCCAGACCTTCAAGGCCTCGCGGGTGGGGACGATCGCGGGTTCGTACGTGCGCGAGGGCACGATCCGCCGCGGCGCCAACGTCCGCCTGGTGCGCGACGGCACCGTTGTCTGGACCGGCCGCATCGGCTCGCTCCGGCGCTTCCAGGACGACGTCCGCGAGGTCGCGTCCGGATTCGAGTGCGGCATCGTGCTCGAGAACTTCGCGGACATCAAGGAGGGCGACGTGCTCGAGGCGTTCGAGACCCGGCAGGTCGAGCGCGAGCTCGAGTGAGCTTCGTCTGTCTCGTCGAGATCCACCTGCACTTTCCCGAGAACGGAAGCCTGAAGGGGAAGCGCAAGGAGCTCAGCTCCCTGAAGGCCCAGCTCCAGCGCCGCTTCGGCGCGGCGGTCTCCGAGACGGACCACCACGACCTGTGGCAGCGCGCCACGCTCACCGCCGCGCTGGTCGGGCGGGACCAGAACACGCTCACTGACGCCGAGGCCAAGCTCGAGCGCTACGTGCTGTCGCAGTTCCCGGAGCAGGGCGTTCGCTTCGAGCGCGGCGTCCTGTCCGCCGAGGAGGTGCTCGGCTAGGATGCCCGCCGCACGAATGCGCAGGGTCAACGAGGCGGTCAGGGAGGTCGTCTCGGCCCACATCGCCGGAGATCTGAAGGATCCCCGCATAGGTTTCGTAACGGTGACCGGAGTGGACACAACCCCCGATCTCCGCCACGCGCGCGTCTACGTGAGCGTGCTGGGCAGCGAGGTCGAACGCCAGGAGGCCCTCGACGGCCTCACCTCCGCGCGCGGCTTCCTCCAAGCGCAGGTGGGCACCGAGCTTCGCATGAAGCGGACGCCGACCCTGGAGTTCGTCCACGACCCCTCGATACAGCACGGGATGAAGATCCAGCGCCTGATCTCCGACCTCACCGACGAGCCCGAGGAATGAGCGACGACCGGACCCAGGTGCTCGAGGAGTTGCGCGGCGCGCGGAAGCTCCTGCTCACCACTCACGAGAACCCGGACGGCGACGCGCTCGGCTCCCTGCGCGCCACCCAGATCATCATGCAGGCGCTGGGCAAGGACTCGCTGATGTTCATGGCGGCCGAGAACTTCCCGCTCCCGCACGAGTACCGCCACATGCCCTTCGACGACGTGGTCCACGAGCCGCCGCCGGACCTGCACGAGCGGCTGGTGGTCTTCCTCGACTGCGGGAACATCGACCGCATGCCGGTCGACTTCCTGCGCACGGGCGGCATAAGGATCGTGAACATCGACCACCACCACGACAACACGCGGTTCGGCGACGTGAACCTGGTGGTGGGCCACGCCTCGTGCACCGCCGAGATCGTGCACGACCTGGCCCGCGAGCTGGGCGTGACCATCGACAAGCCGCTGGCCGAGGCCCTCTACATCGCGCTGGTGACCGACACCGGCAAGTTCATGTTCGAGAACACCACGCCGGCGGCGCACCGCATGGCCGCCGACCTGATCGCCGCCGGCGTCGAGCCGCAGGAGGTCCACCAGCGCCTCTACGAGGGGCTTCCGTTCAGCCGCATCCAGCTCCTCGCGCGCGCCCTGAACTCGGTGCAGCGCTTCGACGACGGCGCCCTGACCCTGACCCACCTCACGCGCGACGACTTCCACCACTCCGAGGCGATGGAGTCGGACTCCGAGGGGATCGTGGACCACATGCGCCAGGTCGAGGGAACGCTCGTCGCGGCGCTGGTGCGCGAGCTGCTCGAGGACGAGTCGCGGCGGAAGGTCAGCCTGCGGGCGACCAACGGGCGGGTGGACGTGTCGGTGATCGCCCGCGGGTTCGGCGGCGGCGGGCACCGGCAGGCGGCCGGGTTCACGACCGACATCCCGCTCACCGAGCTCATCGAGCGCCTGCGGACGGAGATCGGCGCACAGCTCTGACCGGGGTCCTGCTTCGCGCGAAGCCGCCGGGGGTGACCTCGCACGACGTGGTCGCGGAGGTCAGGCGCTCGCTGCCGCGGGGGACGAAGGTGGGCCACGCCGGCACGCTCGACCCGTTCGCCACCGGCCTCCTGCTGGTGCTGGTCGGGCAGGCCACCCGCGCGCAGCGCTTCCTGATGGGCCTGCCGAAGACCTACCGGGCCGTGGCGCGGCTCGGCTGGACCTCCGACACAGGGGACCGTGACGGCCGGCTCGCTCATACTGGGCGCGTGCCGGCCACGCTCGAGCTGCCCGAGGGGGAGATCCTCCAGCGCCCGCCCGCCTACTCGGCCGTGAAGGTCGGCGGCGAGCGGCTGTACGAGCGTGCGCGCCGCGGCGACCCCGTGGAGGGCGAGCCGCGCCGGGTGACCGTCCACCGCGCCGAGCTGCTCTGGCACGAGGGCGAGCGGGCGGCCTTCGAGATCGAGTGCTCGTCGGGCACCTACGTGCGCCAGCTCATCGCCGGCCTGGGCGACGCCTACTGCGAGGAGCTCGAGCGCACCGCCATCGGTCCCTTCCTGCTGGCGGACGCCGACCCCGAGCGGCTGGTGCCGCTCGAGGAGGCGCTCGCGTTCCTGCCGGGGGCCGAGCTCGACGCGGAGCGGGCCGAGCGGGCCTCGCACGGGGTCGCCGTCGCGGGCGACGTGGAGGGCGAGGCCGTACGGCTCGTCCACGGCGACCGACTGATCGGCGTGGCGCGCGGGGACGGCTCCACCCTCAAGCCCTTCCTGGTGCTCGCGCCGTGAAGGTCACCCGGCTCTTGGAGGCCGAGCCCCGCGCGGGGCGGCGGGTGGCGATCGGCACCTTCGACGGCGTCCACCTGGGCCACCGCGCGGTGATCGCAGGCTGCGACACCGTGCTCACCTTCGACCCCCACCCGCTGGCGGTGATCAACCCGGACGCGCTGCCCAAGCTGCTCTGCTCGTTCCCGGTCAAGCGCGACATCGTGGCCGGCCTGGGGGTGGAGGAGCTCGTCGTCATCCCCTTCGACGAGGAGTTCGCCAAGCGCCCGGCCGAGGAGTTCATCCAGCACGTGCTGGTGGACACGCTGGCGGCGGACTTCGTCTCGGTCGGCGAGAACTTCCGCTTCGGCCACCGGGCCGGGGGTGACGCCGCGATGCTCGCGGCGCACCCCGAGTTCGAGACCCGCGTGGTGCCGATGGTCGAGCACGCCGGCGAGACCGTCTCCTCCACCCACATCCGCGGCTTGGTGGCCGCCGGCGACGTGGCCCACGCGGCCGAGTTCCTCGGCGCGCCGTTCATGATGGAGGGCGAGGTGGTCCCGGGCGACCGCCGCGGGCGCGAGCTGGGGATGCCGACGGCCAACATCGTCCCCGACCCCAAGCTGGCCGTCCCGGGCCATGGCGTGTACGCCGCGTGGGCGCACGGGCACCCGGCGGCGGTGAACGTGGGGGTGCGCCCTACCTTCGACACCGGGCGCGGGCTGCTGGTGGAGGCCTACCTGCTCGACTTCGAGGGCGACCTGTACGGGGAGACCCTGCGTATCGCGTTCGCGGAGCGGCTGCGGGGCGAGAAGCGCTTCGAGTCGGTGGACGAGCTGGTGGTCCAGATGCGGCGCGACGTGGACCGGGCCAGGGAGATTGCTGCTGCTACGGTTCGGCGCCGATGAGCCTGACCATCGAGGCCAAGCGGGAGATCATCCAGAAGCACGGCAAGTCCGAGACCGACACGGGCTCGCCCGAGGTCCAGATTGCCCTGCTCAGCGCCCGGATCAGCCACCTGACCGAGCACCTCCGCGAGCACAAGCACGACCACCACTCGCGCCGCGGGCTGCTGATGCTCGTGGGCCAGCGGCGGCGGCTGCTGAACTACCTCCAGCGCAAGGACCTCGACCGCTACCGCGCGCTGATCGCCGAGCTCGGCCTGAGGCGATGATCGAGGCCGGGTCACCCGCACCCGGATTCGCCCTGCCGGACCAGGACGGCAACGAGGTGAGCCTGGAGTCGCTGCGCGGGCGGCGCTTCGTGCTGGTCTTCTACCCGTCGGACTTCAGCCCGGTCTGCACCGACCAGCTCAACGTGTACCAGGAGGTGCTCGGCGAGCTGCGCGACCGCGGCCTGGAGCTGTACGGGGTCTCCGTCGACGGCGCGTTCTGCCACAAGGCGTTCCAGCGCCACCTGGGCATCGAGATACCGCTGCTCGCCGACTTCCACCCGAAGGGCGAGGTGTCCAAGGCCTACGGGGTCTGGTCCGAGAGCTACGGCGTGGCCAAGCGGGCGCTCGTGATGGTCGGCCCCGACGGCACCGTGGAGTGGGCGCACATGTCGCCCTCGCCGCTCGAGGTCCCGGGCGCGAACCTGATCTTCGACGCCCTCGAGGCCCACGCCGCCGCCTGACCTGAGCTCGGCCGGGCCGCCTCCGCCCGGCCGCGACGATCACGTGCGCGGGGAGCCGGACGCGCCGCTGGTGATGGAGTACGGCGACTACCAGTGCCCCTACTGCGCGCAGGCGGAGGCGCTGCTCGCCGGGATGCCGGTCCGGCGCGTCTTCCGCCACTTCCCGGTGGTCTCCAAGCACCCGCGCGCGCGGGTGCTGGCGGCGGCCGCCGAGGCGGTGGCGCTCCAGGGCGCGTTCTGGGAGTTCCACGACTCCCTCTACGCCGACCAGGGGCGGCTCGACGACCCGCACCTCTGGGACCGGGTCCGCCGGCTCGGCCTGGACCTCGACCGCTTCGAGGCCGACCGCCGCTCGGACGCCGTGGCCGAGCGCGTGGAGCGCGACTTCCGCTCGGGCATCCGCGCCGGGGTGATGACCACGCCGACGCTGTTCGTGGACGGGGTGGCGCACGCCGGGGTGCCCGGCGTCGAGCTGCTGAGGCGGCTGGGCGCGTCTTGAGGAGTGCGAGCAGCAGCAGGCGAGACGGCGGCGAGGCCGTAGCCCGGAGGTCCTTGACGTCGCTGCTCACCCGAGCGCGTGACTCATGGCTTAGACGCCGATCAGCAGCACGCAGAACGCGGGAAGACCGACGAGCTCATGAAGTTGGCCGCCGCCTCGGCGATCCGGTCGAACCCTCTCCGCCTCTTGTCGCCGCGCTTGCTGGGATACGGCGTGCTCACCACAACGGACCTATCTCGGCGCACGCGCTGGGATAGACCCTCACGCGGCTTCGCTAGACGAGCAGCGCCAACGTCGGCAAACCAGACGAGATTCTGGCTCTGCGTTGCGGCCTAGACGAATGGAACCATGGATCATCCGGCGCGTCCAAAAGTCTCGCTCTCGTCCGCTGGGCGCTCGCGCAGGCGACCTAGGAAGGTTCTTCCTCTTCCCGCGCCAGCTCGCCGATCGATTCATCCAGACGCCAGTAGGATTCAATTAATAAGCCAATGAGACTCAGGCGCGCTTGGGTCAGCGGCATATCAGCGCCATACAAGGCCTCACCCGTGTAGTACGTCAAGAGGTCGCTGAACAGCCGCGTTCCCGGGCCGGTGTGGCGTAGGTTCGGCGCGTGATACTCAGCGCCTCGTCCGAGGATCGCAGCGTCGCGCACCTCTGGGTGATTGCGGAGCAGCGCGACCGTGATCCCCCCGAGAGCAACGACGTGGCCCAGCACGCGACTCCACGTTTCAACCGACGAGTTCTGCGTTGCGTTTTCGATTGACTCGTGTAGAGCGTTGGTCGCATCGACGACGAGCTGCACGATCGTCTTCTCGTCGTCCGGAAGCGTCGGCGCTCGTCGTATGAACATGTCGGCGACGCGACGCCGTTCCTGTTCAAGGGCGCGCTGGAGCGCTTCCCATCCGCGCTCCATGGAAACCATGCCCTCGGCCGGTCCGTGGGGGGGCTGATCCGACGAGTTGTCGTACCAGTCCGCATCCCCAGCTCCGCGGGTCATTATCAGGGTTGTCCGGCGCCGTAGCAGCAGATCGACTACGTCGTCCGCGCTCTGCAGGTGCCGTAGATCGGCGGCAGTAATTACGAGGATCTCGCGGTTTTCGGCGAGATGACTCGACAAGACGTTCTGGGCGGCGGTCAAATGCTCGGGATCTCCGGTGATCCCTTTTCGGGTTAGCAAGATGCCGATGCGCTGACCGCGTGTCCGTAATTTGTCGGCGAAGCCGCGTAGGCGGTCGGCGTCGACGGGGACCTTCCAGCTCTTACATTCGCCGAACATGAAGGGCTCGAACATGGTTCCGAGCCCATCGAGCGCCTGAGAGTTGGAGATGCCAACGTCGATCTCTTCGCTCCCGTGAACATCCAGGGCCCGCTGGGCCACGACCTTGACACCTGGGATCGAACCTAAGACATGTGCGAGCGCCTCTTCCAAAGCTACGCCGCGCTCGTGCGCGGAGGTGGCCCCTTCCGCGCGATCAAGAAGTTCGCTCACCCGCTCTGGAGAAAAGTCGGTCACGAGTGGACACGTTGATTGCGCAGCCCTCGAACGAGATCCGCAAACGTTTGCCGGCGGAGGCCTTCAAAGAGGTCGCGTGCGGAGACAAGCAAGATGGGGCTGTCGCGGAAGGCGGCGAGGACTGAAACCGGGACAGCCGGTCCATAAACCACCAGCCCCCAACGAGCGGCGGGAGTTGCCTCTAGGACGGCGACGAGCTGTCGCAGCTTCAGTTCAAGCAGTTTCGGGGTGAGCGGGTCGCTGATGACTTCGACGAGGAGCGGGATGCCGAGAGACGGTCCGAGTGCTTCCTCCCAGATCGCAAAGTCGAACCCCGCATCGGGCGACCCAGGTTCACCCACCGCTCGCACACCCGAGGCCCTGAGAGCCTCGAGCACCAAGGATCCTGCCTCCTGCGGCGAGCGGTCACTAGCTTCCCAGCTCCTGATGAGTTCGTCAGCTTTTGGGCCCAGAGTCGTCTTCGGGCTCGTCTGACGCTCGGCTCTGCTGGGGAGTTCGCCCATTGCGCGAATCGCGCCGCGAATCGCTTTGGAGCTATCCATCGCGGCCCTTATCACTGCGAGTTCTGCGACGACGGACGGCAGCTGTACCTCGGCATCGGTGATGACGAGCGGCCGCTTCCCGGCCGCGACCGCAAGGCCAAGTTCGAATGCGGCGTCAGGTGCGGCGCTGGCCTCGCTCACGACCACAATCACCAGATCCGCCGACTGGATTGCGTCGACTACCGCTCCCAGCGGGGCCGAGTCCGGCAGATCCAAGATCGTGAAGGGCTCGTATCCCTCCTCCCACAAGATCCGAGACAACTGCCGGATGTCGGCGCTACCGGCATGCGAAACGAACGCGCGGCGGCGCGTCGCGCCTGCCGCCGTGTCGTCGTTGGTGGTCGCATCCGAGGCGTTCACCAGTCCATACGATTTCAAAGTCTTCCCTGCATAGCTCACCCGTTCCTGGAGCGGCCTGGTCCTCTACGGCCGCGCTGTGACGACGGGTCAGTGATCGCGTCCGCGGCGTATGCGACCCTCGCGCCATGGCCTCAGGACTACAGGAGGCAATCCTTGAGTGGACGCGCACTCTGCCTCTGTGGCAGCAAGATCTGGCGCGTCGGCTCGGGATAGACGACCGGCTTTCGGATGCCGATGTCCAGGAAGTCGTCAGCCTCATCCTCGGAGAGGCCGCCGATGATCTGGAGCCGCGTCCCCTCCAGATTGATGACCTTCCCTCCGACTCGGGAGCCGACACGCCTGTCGAGTTGCGGGCCCTCGGAGAGATGCAGAACATCAACTGCCTGGCTCCGGGGCAGCGATTGCGCTTTGAGCAGGGCTTGAATGTCATATACGGCGACACCGGAGCCGGAAAGAGCGGACATACACGCCTGCTGCGGCGGTCGTGTCGATCGGTGCACCCCGGCGAGGTCCTTCCGGACGTCTTCAATCCCGGCGCTGCGGAGGGCCGCCAGTCAGCGGTGCTGACCGCAGAGGTGGGAGGGCAAGATCAACGAATTGAGCTTGATCTCTCGGCGCGACCCCCGCGCGTCCTTTCGAGCGTGTCTGTGTTTGACGCCGCTTGCGCTCGCATCTATGTGACGCAGCCGAATGTGGTCGATTTCATTCCTCGGCCACTCGTCCTGTTCGACCGGATGGTGCGGGCTCAGGACCGAGTGGCGGCGGAGCTGCAAGAAGAGTCGGCGCGCCTCGCCGCCGCACCACCAGAGCTGGAGCTGTTTTCCGAGGCAACCTCGGTCGGCCAGCTACTCGCTGACATCGATTCGCCCGGAGCCGAGGAGCGTGCGCGAGCGCTTGCGGCTTTGGCTGGTTCCGAGGTTGATGAGCTTCGCAAGCTGCGTGAGCAAGAGATGGTCATTCGATCGGCACGTAGCGCTGAACTTGCGGCTGCCGCTCGGCGCGAAGCATTGGCGGCCGAGGCGGCACGTGCGATGCTTGTAGAGGCGCTTGACCGAGTGTCGGATGTGGTTGTCGATGAGGCTCGGAAGCTCCGATCCCGCCGCGAGGAACTCACTGCGGCGCAGCGGCTTCTTGCCGACACCGCGCTTGCAAACGCACCCGTAGTCGGCACCGGCGGAGCAGCATGGAAGCTGCTTTGGCAGGCCGCACGGAACTTCGCTGCTGCAACCGGGAGCGAATTTCCCGACACGTCCGACCTTGCGCGATGTGGGTTGTGCCAGCAGACGCTCGACGACGATGCGCGAATGCGATTCGCGGCATTTGACCGGTTCGTGTCGAACGACATCGAAGCCGATCTCGCAAAAGCTCGCGATGAGGCGGATGCGCTTGTACGCGCCGCGCCAGACCCGGTCACGCTGCGAGCGAAGCTCGAAGCGACCCTACTAGCCGTCGAAGATGAGCAAGTTGACGCCGAGGCAGAGCGCGCACTCATCACGTACGCGGCTCGCCGCGCCGCGCTCTCGGCATTGGGATCGCGCTCCGAGGGTCACCCCGAGAGCCCGCCTGTACCTGACTTCCCCGCTTTCGCAGCGTTCATCGATGCGCGGCGAGAAGCTGAGGCAGCGCATTCGGCGTTAGATGGGACCGAGAAGCAGCAAGAAGTCCTAAAGCGTCTCGCGGAGCTACGTGATCGCGCTTCCCTCTCCGACCACATCAACGTGGTTCTGGATTACGCGAGCAGATTGCGTCGTCGGAAGCGGATTGGGGAAGCGTTGCGGGTCCTGGACACGAAAAAGATCAGCCTTGCCCAGCGAAAGCTCGGCGCACGGGTCATCACGGATGAGCTTCGCGATGCGCTAAGTGTCGAGCTCAGCGCACTCACGCCGACCCCGCCGCGCGTGACGATTGCTGGAAGCGTTCGCAAGGGGCAGATGGTGATTCGCCTCGAGCTCGATGCCGTTGGTGGCCACAGCGTCGCGGAAGTTCTTAGCGACGGCGAGCAGCGCGCCCTAAGTACCGCATTTTTCCTCGCTGAACTACGAGTCGCATCGAACCGGTCGGCCATTGTGCTCGACGATCCCGTCACATCACTCGACCAGACCCGACGCGAGTACGTAGCACGACGGATCGTCGAAGAGGCACGACATCGCCAAGTGATCGTGTTTACCCACGACCTGGCGTTTCTGCTCCTCCTACAGGCGGAGGCGCGGGAACTCGATCTGCCGTGCCATGGCCAGACGCTGCTGCGTGCAGGCGGCCGAATAGGCCTCACGCGCGACGAGCTTCCGTTCGAAGGGCAATCGCCACAGAAACGGCTAAGAGTGCTACGCGGTCAGCTCGACGGTCTACACAAGCTGTACCAACAGGGACACTTTGGGTACGAGGCCGAGGCGGAACTTTGGTGCGTTCGTCTCCGCCAAACTTGGGAGCAGACAATCGAGGACATAGTCCTCGCTGGAGTCGTCCGGCGGTTCCGTCCTTCCATCGAACCGAGCCGTTTGCGCGATGTCGTGCTAGACGCTGAAATTCGGGCAAGAGTCGAGCGTGCCATGAGGACAACCTCGCCGTGGGCGCACTTTCGATCACCTGAGTTCGGCTTGCCGGCACGTTCGCCCGAGCAGCTTTCAGCTATGGCGCATGAGCTTGCCGAGTTGCATGAGCTCCTTGATCCCAACAAGCGTTCGCGGCTACGCGCTCTGCCGCCCGACGCCCACGCGCGAGAAACCGGCTAGGTCGAAGCGACGGCTCAGACGCCCAGGCCCAGCTGGCCCCGCGAGCCATTGCGGGGGCCTGGGGCTCGCAAAACCGCTGCTAGCCTTCCGCGAACTTCATTTCGAAGCGATCTAGAGCAATCTGCCGCCAACCGGAGGCGGCGAGAGAGGAATCCTCATGAATCAGGACGTAACCCGGATCTCCGTCGAGATCGGCGGGACCGAACTTTCGTTCGAGACCGGGAAGCTCGCCAAGCAGGCGAGCGGAGCCGTGGTCGTGCAGGCCGGCGAGACGATGGTTCTCGCCACCGCGACCGCCGGCAACCCGCGCGACGTCGACTTCCTGCCGCTGACGGTGGACGTCGAGGAGCGCATGTACGCCGCGGGCAAGATCCCCGGCAGCTTCTTCAAGCGCGAGGGCCGCGCCGGCGAGAAGGGCACCCTGACCGCCCGCATGATCGACCGGCCCATCCGCCCGCTGTTCCCCAAGGGCTGGCACCGCGAGACCCAGCTCGTCGCGATCCCGATGTCGGTGGACCACGTCCACCCCTACGACATCCTCGCGATGAACGGCGCGAGCGCCGCGCTCATCATCTCCGAGATCCCCTTCGACACCCCGATCGGCGCCGTGCGCATCGGTCAGGACGAGGAGGGCGGGTTCCTCGTGAACCCGGAGGAGGAGTGGCTCCAGGAGACCCCGCTCGACCTCGTCGTGGCGGGCACCGAGGAGGCCATCCTCATGGTCGAGGCCGGCGCCAAGGAGGTCTCCGAGGCCGTCATCCTCGACGCCCTCGACATCGCCCACGGCGAGATCAAGAAGATCTGCGCCGCCCAGCGCGAGCTCCAGCAGAAGGTCGGCAAGGAGAAGCTGGTCATCGAGCCGCCGAAGGTGGACGAGCAGCTCCTCGGCGAGATCCGCGACAAGTTCGGCGCGGCCCTCGACGAGGCCACCCAGATCCACGACAAGCTCGAGCGCCAGGACGCGACCAAGAAGGTCGAGCAGGACGTGCTCGAGGCCTTCGCCGGCGGCGGCGAGGTCGAGGGCGAGGGTTCCACGGCCGAGGCGGCCGAGCCCGCGCCGCCGGAGCGCCGCGCGGCGGTCCAGCTCGCGTTCGACAAGCTCGAGAAGGACACGATCCGCAAGCGGATCGCGGTCGACAAGAAGCGTCCCGACGGGCGCGCCGCGGACGAGATCCGCGACATCTCGATCGAGGTGGGCATCGCGCCGCGCACGCACGGCTCGGCGCTCTTCACCCGCGGTCAGACCCAGGCGTTCAGCGTCGCGGCCCTCGGCACCACGCGCGAGGAGATGCGGCTCGACACGCTCGGCCTCGAGACGACCAAGCACTACTTCCACCACTACAACTTCCCGCCGTTCTCGGTGGGTGAGGCCGGCTTCATGCGCGGCCCCAAGCGCCGCGACATCGGCCACGGCGCGCTCGCCGAGCGGGCGCTCGTGCCGGTCGTCCCGAGCATCGACGACTTCCCGTACACGATCCGCGTCGTGTCGGACATCCTCGAGTCGAACGGCTCGTCGTCGATGGCGTCGGTGTGCGGTTCGAGCCTCTCGCTGATGCAGGCGGGCGTGCCGCTCAAGGCGCCGGTCGCGGGCATCGCGATGGGCCTGATCAAGGAGGGCGACGACTACGTCGTGCTCTCCGACATCGCGGGCGTGGAGGACCACCTGGGCGACATGGACTTCAAGGTCGCCGGCACCGAGCAGGGCATCACCGCCCTCCAGATGGACATCAAGATCACGGGCGTCACGTTCGAGATCCTGCGCGACGCGCTCTCACAGGCCAAGGAGGGGCGCACGTTCATCCTCGGCAAGATGAACGAGGTCATCTCGGCCCCGGCCGAGGAGCTCTCGCCGTACGCGCCGCGGATCACCTCGATCCAGATCGACACCGACAAGATCGGCATGGTCATCGGCAAGGGCGGCGAGACGATCCGGGCGCTGTCGGAGGAGTTCGACGCCCAGATCGACATGCAGGACGACGGCACGGTCCTGGTCTACGCCTCGAACGGCGAGCAGGGCGACGCCCTGATCGAGCGCATCCGTTCGATGACCAAGGACGTCGAGGTCGGCGACGAGTTCACCGGCAAGGTCGTGAAGACGACCACGTTCGGCGCGTTCGTCGAGCTCTCGAAGGGCACCGACGGCCTGCTGCACATCTCGAACATCAAGCCCGGCGAGCGGGTCGAGTCGGTCGAGGACGCCCTCAACCGCGGCGACGAGGTCGCGGTCAAGGTGGTCGAGGTCGACCGCGAGCGCGGCCGCATCGGGCTGCGCCTGTCCGAGGACCCGGACGTCGTCGGCAAGTCGCCGGAGGAGCTGGCCTCGGTCGGCACCGGCGGCGGTGGCGGCGGCGGTGGCGGCCGCGAC
>JALZEZ010000232.1 GCA_030861775.1 Actinomycetota bacterium | reverse complement strand
GGGCGCGGCGGTGCCGAGCCCCACCCCGCGGACGAGCACGGTCAGCCCGTCGCCCGCGTCCCCGGTCGAGCTCCCGCCCACCGTGGTGGGCTCGAGCTCCACCGCCGAGCCGAGCGCGCGGATCGCGTCGAGCGTCGAGAGCGTGTCCTCCGCGGCCAGGTAGTTGCGGATGGTCACGGGCTCGTCGCTCATCGCGGCGAACAGCGCGGCCCGGTGCGAGATCGACTTGTCGGCGGGCGGCACGAACCGCCCGCGCAGCGGCCCCGCGGGGCTGAAGCGGCGGGTCACCGGACCTCGGCGACGGGGAACCCGAGCGCGCCGATCAGCTCGGTCGCGCGCCCGCCGGCGCCCTCCCCCACCACCCACAGGGTGATCGCGCCCGAGCGGTTGTCGGGCGCGGGGGCGAGAGCCATGTCGGCGATGTTCACGCCGCCGCGGCCTAGTGCGAGTGCCACCTGGGCGACGATACCGGGCCGGTTCGGCACCGACACCTGGAGCTCGTGGACGGGGCCGCCGGCCAGGTCGGCCTCGAGCAGGTTGCGGCGGTCCTCCGCTGCGCGGGCGTTCCAGCCGGCCAGCGCCTCGGGGTCGCGGAGCATGCCGGCCACCTCGGCCAGGCCAGCGGACATGGCCTCGAGCTCGTCGGCGATGGCGTCGGCGTTCGAGGTGTAGATGTCGGTCCAGATGGCCGGGTTGGCGCCGGCCACGCGGGTCACGTCGCGGAAGCTCGGCCCCACGCGGGGAAGGGCCTCGCCCTGGTCGCGCAGCCGTGCCGCGACCTGCGACACCAGCACGTTCGCGATCACGTGCGGCAGGTGGCTGACGGCGGCCAGCAGCCGGTCGTGGGTCTCCGCGTCGATCGCCACCGGCATCGCGCCGAAGCCCGCCAGCAGCGAGTGGAGGCGCTCGTAGAGCACGCCCGACGAGCGCTCGCCCGGCGTCAGGTACCAGGTGGCGCCGCGGAACAGCGTGGCCCGGGCATTCTCGACCCCGGCCGTCTCCGCGCCGGCGATCGGATGGCCGCCGATGAAGCGCTCGTCGTCGATCGCGGCGATCCCGCGCTTGGTGGAGCCCACGTCGGTGACCACGCACCCCTCACCCGCGGCCTCCAGCGCCTCCGTGACCAGCCCCGGGAGCGCTCCGACGGGCGCGCACGCGAAGACGGTCTCCGCTTCCGTCGCGGCCTCCGCTACCGAGCCAACGGCAGCACTTAGGGCATCGAGTTCGACCGCGCGCCGGAGCGTGGCCGCGTCTGGGTCCCAGCCGACAACCACGTGCCCTGCGCCTCGCGCGGCGAGCCCGATCGAGCCGCCGATCAGGCCGACGCCGAGGATCGCGACCCGGCTCAGACCCGCACCGGCTCCTTGCCCGCCAGCGCGGCGGCCCGCTCGAGGTTGCGCATGTAGTCGGCGAAGTCCTCCGCGTAGAGCGCCTGGGGCCCGTCGCAGACGGCGCGCTCGGGCTCCGGGTGGATCTCCACGATGATCCCGTCGGCGCCCGCCGCGGCGGCCGCGTACGAGAGCGACGGCACCAGCGTGCGCTTCCCGGCGGCGTGGCTCGGGTCGACGACCACCGGCAGGTGCGTCATCTCCTTGAGCACCGGCACCGCCATCAGGTCGAGCTGGAAGCGGTAGTTCGGCTCGAACGTTCGCACGCCGCGCTCGCAGAGGATCACGTTCTCGTTCCCCTCCTTGAGGATGTACTCCGCCGACATCACGAACTCCTCGAGGGTGGCCGCCAGGCCGCGCTTCAGGAGGACCGGCCGGCCGGCGCGCCCGACCTCGGTCAGCAGCGTGTAGTTCTGCATGCTGCGCGCGCCGAGCTGGATCATGTCGGCCACCTCGAGCACGGCCTCGAGGTCGCGCACGTCCATCAGCTCGGTCGTGATCGGCAGCCCCGTCTCCTCCTTCGCCTCCTGGAGCAGACGCAGGCCCTCTCCGCCGAGGCCCTGGAACGAGTACGGCGAGGTGCGCGGCTTGTAGGCCCCGCCGCGCAGGAGCTGGGCGCCCCCGTCGCGGACGATCCGGGCGGCCTCGAGCATCGTCTCGCGCGACTCGACCGTGCACGGGCCGGCGATCGTCATGAAGTGCGGCCCGCCGATCTTGCGGCCCGCGATGTCGAGCACCGACAGCTGCCCCTTGCGGAACTGGAGCGAGGCCAGCTTGTACGGACGCGTGATCGGGACCACGTGGTCGACGCCGGGGAAGCCGTCGAGCTCGAGGTTCGCGATGTGCTCCCGGTCGCCGATGGCGCCGATCACGGTGTGTATCTCGCCGCGCGAGACGTGGGGGCGCACGCCAGCCGACTCGACGACGCGCACCACCGCGTCGATCTCCTCGGGCCGGGCCCCCTCTTTCATGACGATCATCATCTGGACCTGCTTTCGAAACTCGTGGTCGGAATCCTAGTTCTGGGACGGCATCGCCCTCGTGGAGGGCCGGGATCGGAGCGGCGTCCGGCGGGGAGCTACAGACTCGGTCTCGCGGTTCCGCTGGGTGCGGGCGCGGCCGGACGCCTAGCTAAATCGCCAGGTCCAGAGATAGGCACGCCAGGCGGCGCTCGGGGCGCTCGCGGTGGTGGGTGACGTGCCGATCAGGGTCATGCGCTTGCTGTTGTACCACGTATCGGCCGCGGGAAACAAACGTTTACGGCGAGCACGTAGGGACGAGGGACCAAGGTGCTTGCACTTAGTCTCGGATAGCGAGACCAAATGCAAGCACCCTCCGCCCCTGGCTCCCTCATTGCTGCCGTTGGGGCGGCACCGCATCGAGGGCCTCGTCCAGGGCGGCGAGGAAGCGGTCGTTCTCCGGGCGGGTGCCGTAGGTGACGCGGACGTGGCCCTCGTCGCCCAGCGCCGCGCCCCCGCGCACGATCACGCCGCGGGCGGCCAGCTCGCTCAGCACGGCGGCCTCGTCGCGGTCGCCGAGTGAGAACCAGGAGAAGTTGGCCTGGCTGTCGCTCGTCCACAGGCCGCGCTCCTCGAGCTCGTCCTCCACGTGCAGGCGCTCGATCGCCGTGCGCTCCACGCGCCGCTCGACCTCGTCCTGGTGGTTCAGCGCCTCCACCGCGGCCGCCTGGGCGAGCGCGTTGACCGAGAACGGCTGGCGCACGGTGTCGACCGCGGTCCGGAACGCCTCCGAGCCGCACAGGCCGTAGCCCACGCGCAGGCCGCAGAGGCCGTAGACCTTCGAGAACGTCCTCAGCAGCACCAGGTTCGGGTGCTTCTCGACCAGCGGGAGCGACTCGTCCGGGTCCTGCATGGTCGAGAACTCCACGTACGCCTCGTCGAGGATCACGGCCACGTGGCGCGGGAGCGAGCTCACGAAGGCGTCGATCTCGTCGACCGGGAGCGCCGTGGCGGTGGGGTTGTTGGGGTTGCAGACGAGCACGAGGCGGGTGGCGACGGTCACCTCGCGGGCCATCGCCTCCAGGTCGTGGCGGCCCTCGGAGTCGAGCGGGACGGTGAGCGCGCGGGCGCCGCCGGCCGCCGCCAGGTGCGGGTACATCGAGAACGACGGCCAGGCGTAGACGATCTCGGCGCCGGGCTCGAGCAGCGCCTCGCCGGCGGCGAGCAGCAGCTCGCACGAGCCGTTCCCGACCGCCACCCGGCCGGGATTCGTCTCGAACCGCTCGGCCAGCCGCTTGCGGAGCAGGCCCTTGTCGGGGTCCGGGTAGCGGTTGAGCGCGCCGAGCCGCTCCTGGATCGCCTCGACCACCGACGGGTGCGGCGGCCAGGGCGACTCGTTCGACGCGAGCTTGACCAGCTCGCCGCCGAACTCGTAGGTCTCCGCGGCCGGGTAGACCGGGATGTCGCGCAGGCGGGAGGTGAACTCGAGGCTCACTGGGCCCCCTCCAGGTCGCGTCGCAGTCCCACCGCCTCGCGCAGGTACACGTGCTCGGGCCGGCTCGACTCGTCCGCGTAGCAGTGGACCAGCAGCCGGATCACGCGCGGGAGGGCCCCGCCCACGCCGATCTCGGTGGCGCACAGCAGGGGCACGGCGCTGAGCCCCAGCCGGCGCGCGGCCTCGGCCGGGAAGGCGGCGTCGAGGTCCGGGGTGCAGGTGAAGATGCAGCTCACCATGTCGTCCGCGCTCAGGGCGTTCCGCTCCATGACCGCGTGGACGAGCTCCTCGGTCCCGTCCAGGATCGCGTCGCGCTCGTTCTCGGCGACCGTGATCGCCCCTCTCAGTGCCCGTATCCGCATGACCGGGTGATTCAAGCAGGGGTGCGCCCGGCGGCCTGGCGCAGCCGCTCGACCTCCGGCGCGGTCAGGCGGCGGTGCGCGCCCGGGGCGAGGCCCTGAAGCCGGAGCGGGCCGAAGCGCACGCGTTCGAGCTCGATCACATCGTGGCCCACGGCAGAGCACATACGCCGGACCTGCCGCTTCCTCCCCTCCGTAAGTGCAATCTCGATCACCCCCGCGGAGACCCGCCGGACGCGAGCGGCGCGCGCGAGCCCGTCGTCGAGCTCGACCCCGGCACGAAGCCGGTCGAGGGCGGCGGCGGAGGGTGAGGGCTCGACCCGGGCCCGGTAGACCTTCTCCACCCCGTAGCGCGGGTGGGTGAGCAGGTTGGCCAGGTCGCCGTCGTTGGTCAGGAGCAGGAGGCCGGTCGAGTCCGCGTCGAGGCGCCCGACCGGGTACAGCCGCCGCGACTCGGCCGGGACCAGCTCGACCACCGTGGGCCGGCCGTGCGTGTCGCGCGCGGTCGATACGACGCCCTTCGGCTTGTTCACCGCGTAGACGACCCGCCGCTCGGCGCGGACCGGCTCGCCGTCGACGGCCACGGCGGAGCTCTCGTCCACGTCGCGGGCCGGGTCGGTCACCACCTCGCGGCCGACGGTCACCCGCCCGGCCGCGATCAGCGACTCGGCCGCGCGCCGCGACGCGACCCCTGCATGGGCGAGGAACTTCGCCAGGCGCACGCGCCTGAGGCTGCCACACTCGGGCCGTGGACCTGAAGCTCCTCGACGACGTGCTCGCCCGCTCCGGCGAGCCCGGCTTCCGCGCCGGCCAGATCTGGGACTGGACCGCCCGCGGTGCCTCCTCGTACGAGGAGATGACCAACGTGCCCGCGGCGCTGCGCGAGCGGCTGGCGGACGAGCTGCCGCTCTCCACGCTGACCGTCGAGCGCGAGGCGCGCTCCCGTGACGGGACCGAGAAGGCGCTGTTCAGCACCGGCGACGGCAGGCCGGTCGAGGCGGTGCTGATGCGCTACCGCGACGGCCGCCGCTCGCTGTGCCTCTCGAGCCAGTCGGGCTGCCCGCTGACCTGCACCTTCTGCGCCACCGGGCGGATGCGCTTCGGCCGCAACCTCACCGAGTCCGAGATCCTCGACCAGGCGCTCCACTTCAGGCGGGCCGAGGCGGTCGATCACGCGGTGTTCATGGGGATGGGCGAGCCGCTGATGAACCTCGACGCGGTGCTGGCCGCGTGCGAGCGCCTCCCCGACCTGGGGATCGCCTCCCGGCGCACGGCGATCTCGACCGTGGGCTGGATCCCGGGCATCGAGCGGCTGACCGCGGAGGGGCCGCCGGTGCGGCTCGCGCTCTCCCTGCACGCCGCCGACGAGGCGCTGCGGTCCGAGCTGATGCCGGTCAACGACCGCTACCCGCTGCCGGACGTGCTCGAGGCCTGCCTGGCCTGGTCGCGCGCCCGCCGCCAGCCGGTGTTCGTCGAGTACCTGATGCTCGACGGCGTGAACGACCGCTACGAGCAGGCGCTGGCGCTGGCCGACGCGCTCCAGCCGCGGCAGGCGTTCAAGGTCAACCTGATCCCCTACAACCCGACGAGCTCGGACCTGCGCGGCTCCTCGCGGGCCGCGATCGCGGCGTTCCGGGCGGCGCTCGAGGAGCGGGGGCTGCGGGCCACCGTGCGGCTCACCCGCGGGCGCGACAT
>JALZEZ010000518.1 GCA_030861775.1 Actinomycetota bacterium | reverse complement strand
GGCGATGTTCGTGCGCGGCGACCGGGCGCGGCGGGGGCTCGGCACGCGGATCCTGGAGCTGTGCGAGGAGGCGGCGCGCGCCGAGGGCTTCACCCGGCTGACCCTGATGGCCACGCTCCCCGGCGTCGAGCTCTACGAGCGGCGCGGCTTCGCGCGGGTGGAGGAGAAGATGATCCCCCTGGAGGACGGGACGCTGATGGAGGGTGTCCGGATGGAGCGGGCTATCAACTAGCCTGCGGGCAGTGTTCGAGACGCTCTCCGACCGGCTCCAGTCCGCCCTCTCCGACGTCAAGGGCCGCGGGCAGCTCACCGAGCAGGACGTCTCGAAGGCGATGCGGCAGGTGCGGCTCGCGCTGCTCGAGGCCGACGTCAACTTCCAGGTCGTCAAGCAGTTCACGGCCCAGGTGAAGGAGCGCGCCTCGGGCGCGGAGGTGCTCGACGCGCTCAACCCCGGCCAGCAGGTGGTCAAGCTGGTCGACGAGGAGCTGACCGCGCTGATGGGCGGCGCCGGGCGCGACCTCGTCTTCTCCAGCAAGCCGCCCACCGTGGTGCTGATGGCCGGGCTCCAGGGCTCGGGCAAGACCACCGCCTGCGGCAAGCTTGCCCGCCACCTGCGCGAGGAGCACGGCAAGGACGTGGCGCTCGCCGCCTGCGACGTCTACCGCCCGGCCGCGGTGGACCAGCTCGTGAAGGTGGGCGCGCGGGCGGGGGCGACGGTCTACGAGCAGGGGACCGAGCGCGACCCGGTGGACATCGCGAGCTGGGCTCTCGAGCAGGCGCGCGCCGAGGGCCGCGACGTGCTGATCGTCGACACCTCGGGCCGGCTCCACATCGACGAGGACCTGATGGAGGAGCTGAGGCGGATCCGCACGGCGGTGAAGCCACACAACGTGCTGCTGGTGGTGGACGCGATGACCGGCCAGGACGCGGTCAACGTGGCCGAGCGCTTCGCCGAGGTGGCCAACTTCGACGGCGTCGTCCTCTCGAAGCTCGACGGCGACGCGCGCGGCGGCGCCGCGCTGTCGGTGAAGGCGGTCACCGGCAAGCCGATCTTCTACGCCTCGACCGGCGAGAAGCTCGACGCCTTCGAGCGCTTCCACCCCGACCGCATGGCCCAGCGCATCCTCGGCATGGGCGACGTGCTCACGCTGATCGAGAAGGCCGAGCAGCAGTTCGACGAGCGCGAGGCCGCCGAGCTCGAGCGCAAGATCCGCAAGGAGCAGTTCACGCTCGACGACTTCCTCAAGCAGATGCAGCAGGTCCGCAAGATGGGACCGCTCACGAACCTGCTGAAGATGATGCCCGGCGCCGGCCAGATGGGGCTCGGGAACCTGAAGGTGGACGAGCGCGACCTCGACCGGATCCAGGCGATCATCACCTCGATGACGCCCGAGGAGCGCGCCCACCCGGAGATCATCAAGGGCTCGCGGCGGCGCCGGATCGCGCAGGGCTCGGGGACCACCGTGCAGGCCGTCAACCAGCTCCTCAAGCAGTTCGGCCAGATGAAGAAGATGATGCGCCAGCTCCAGTCCGGCCGGATGCCGGATCTCCAGCAGCTGGCCGGCGGCCGCTAGAGCCCGCGGGCGCGCAGCCAGCCCGAGAGGTGGCGGCGGAACTCCGGTGCGTTGCGCTGGAGCATCAGCGTGTGGCCGGCCTGGTCGATCTCGACCAGCGTGACGTCGTCCGAGCCGGTGAACTGGTCGCGGTGGCGTTCCCCGGCCGGCGGCGGGAAGACCTTGTCCTGGCGGGCGAAGACGAGCAGGACGGGGACCTTGATCTCTCGGTAGTTGGCGGGCTCCGCGGCCGATCCGGGGACCGCCGACGTCAGGTCGCCGCACGGGCTGCGCTCGCGCATTCCCTTGGCGTCCTCGACGACGGCCGGCTCGGCGTTGAAGTAGGTGTCGGAGGCCCACAGCTCGGCGTCCGGCCAGAGGAAGGCGTAGCCGCTCGGGGCGCCAGGGGCCTTCTCGCGGCCACCGGCTCCGCAGGACGGGCTCTCGCCCGCCGCGGTGCGGGCGCCGAGCACGCTCGGGTCGAGCCCCTCGGCGGCGAACGCCATCAGCACGAGCGCGTCCGCGTTCGGGAACGAGAAGGCCGAGATCTCGGCGATGTAGGAGCCGAACGAGTGACCCGCGAGCGCGACGCGCGAGAACGCCCCGCCACGCCCCTCGCCGGCCCCGTAGTCGCCCCGGCGGAGGGCGGTCACGACCTGGTTCGCCACGTCCGCCTGGGCCCCGACGCAGGTGGCGCCGGCTGGCGGCAGGCCGCTGCGGCCGTGACCGAGCCGGTCGAGCACCACCGACGCGTGCCCGGCCCGGGCCATCTCGGTCTGGAAGTCGTAGCCCGGCACGCCGCGGTAGCGGAAGTAGGCGCTGCTGATCTCGAGGCCGTGGAGGAAGAGCGTCACCGAGCCCCGTGCCGCCGCCGGCATGACGAGGTGCCCGCGCGCCTGGTAGCGCGCGCCGTCGGCGGAGCACGGCACGCGGCTGCGGTTGACGTTCTCGACCTCGAACGCGACCGGGACGTCGACGATCTCGCCCACCCCGACGCGCAGGTGGGCGGGGCGGCTCGTCGCCTTGCGGCGGTGGCGGTCGCCCTCCACCGAGGCGCGCACGCGGAAGTCGCCGGGCGCCGCGGTGGGGAGGCCGACCCGCAGTGTGCGCA
>JALZEZ010000517.1 GCA_030861775.1 Actinomycetota bacterium | reverse complement strand
GTGGCCCGTGAGCGGCACGCCGAGATCCTCCGCCGCGGCCGCCGCGGCGCTCCGCCATGGCTCGGCGTCGTGCCCGCCGAGCAGCACGAAGGACGCGCCCAGCAGGTCCAGGGTCGAGAGCTCCTCGCCGTCGCGCTCGAGCCACAGGTGCGGGGCGCGGGCGCCCGGGTGGCCGGTGGGCACGTAGTCGATCACGGGGTTCGCCACCCGGGGCGGCTCGGTGCCGTCGGCCACGACCGCGGTGGACCGGTAGATCGCGCCCAGCGCCTCGCCCTGGAAGTCGAAGTGGTCGCGCTGCTCCGGGATCGCGGCCGCGACCTGCGCGCGTGCCTCGCGACCGGCCTCGCCGGGGTCGAGCAGCAGCTCCTCGTCCGGCGCCGACTCGAACAGCATCGCCATGATGTTCCGCGCGTTCAGCACGCACTGGTCGAGGTTCATGCGGACGACGGGCCGCCGCTCCGGGTCGTAGGTGTCGAGCAGCTCCGGGCCGGCCCAGCCCCGGACCGCGCCGGCCAGCTTCCAGGCCAGGTTGTGCGCGTCGCCGACCCCGGTGTTCATGCCGAAGCCGCCCGTGGGCGGGAACTCGTGCGCGCAGTCGCCGGCCAGGAACACGCGGCCGTCCCGGAAGCGGTCGGCCACCAGTCCGCTCATGCGCCAGGGCTTGACCGCGCGAACCTCCACCTCCAGGTCCGGCACGCCGACCGCCTCGCGCACGAGCGCCTCGCAGCGCTCCGCGGGCCACTCCTCCTGGCGCTCGTCGTGGGGCTCGGTGAAGACGTTCAAGAGCCAGCGCCGCTCGCCGTCGAGCGCGTGGACGCACGCGTGCATCCGCGGGCCGACCAGCCAGTAGAGGATGCTCGGGCAGCGGGAGGTCCAGCGCGTCAGGTCCGCGTGGAAGTAGATGTTCACCAGGTGGCCGATGGTCCCGGGGCCGTCGCCGCCGATCGCCAGCCGCTCGCGCGTCATGCCGTTCGTGCCGTCGGCGCCGACGAGGAACCGCGCGCGGACGCGTCCGCCGCGGTCGCCCTCTAGCAGCGCCGTCACGCCGTCCGGGTCCTGGTCGAAGCCGGTGACCGCCGTCGCCATCCGGACGTCGGCAGCGGGCAGCGAGCGCAGGTGGTCGAGCAGGATCGGCTCGACGACGTCCTGCGCGCACACGGCCGCGATCTCGGGGCTGTGGCCGACCATCTCGTCCAGCCGGTCCTCGTCCGCCACCAGGTCGAGCGTGCCGATCTCGAACCCCGCGACCTGCGTCATCCAGGCGACCGTGGCCATGTGCTCGACGGGGAGGCCGCGGTCGCGCACCGCGTCCGCCACGCCCCAGCCGCGGAAGATCTCCATGGTCCGCGGGTTGATCACCGTCGCCTTGGGATGGGTGGAGGTGGTGGGGCGCCGCTCCGCCAGGACGACGGAGATCCCGAGCCGTGCGAGCTCGATCGCGGCGCACAGGCCGACGGGGCCGCCGCCGGCCACGAGCACGTCGGTCTCGGTGTCGGCGGCCGTCACGCCGGCACCGCCTCCTCGCGCCGCTCCGGGGGCTGGGCGGGTGCGGGTCGCGGCCGGAACCGATCGAGGTAGCGGTCCGTCAGCCGCTCGGCCTGCCGGCGCGCGAGCAGCCGGAGCACGACCGTGCTCGACAGCGTCCCGACGACCGCGGTGACGATGAATCCCGTCAGCGCCCCCAGCGCCAGCCCGCGGCCCGCGGTCCCCGGCCGCGTCAGGCGCTCGATGGCCGCCGCCCACCCGCGGAACATGCGGCCGAACGCCAGGTCCGGCAGGACCATGGGCCGGTCCACCTGGATCGGGTCGAGGCCGGCGAGCGCGGCGCTCACCTCCGGGACGGTCAGCCGCTCGCGGCGGTCCGCGAGCGCCTCCCCGAAGCGCCGCAGCGAGCCGATCGTCGCGTCCGAGATGCCGGCCGGAGGGAAGATGCGCAGGAAGCGGTCCCGGCGGCCGGTGAGGAGCCAGCGCGGCGTGGTGATGAACGTCGCCCAGGGGGGACCCTCGTCGGTAACCGCGATCGTGCCGGCGTGGAGCCCGCCGGCGTCGCGGACGAGCCGGCGGACCTCGCGCTCGGCGCTGAGCCACATGTTGCGGCAGGCGATCAGCGACACCACCGGCGTGTCGCGCAGCACCTCGCGCAGCGGCGAGTCGAAGAACGCCTGCACGGGCAGCGACGGCGACAGGAACCAGACCGTGTAGGCCACGACGACGAGGTCGAAGCGCTCGCCGCTCGGGACCTCGGCGGGCGCCAGGTCGCAGCCGCGCCCGGTGACGGTGTCCGGGAAGACCGACATGAACGAGCGCAGGTCCCACGGGAAGGGGAACTCCTGCGCGGGGGTGAGCCGCGCCCAGCGGACGTCGACGCCGGCCTCCTCGAGCGGCGCCGCGACGGACTCGGCCACGCGCCGAAGCTGGCCCGACTGGGAGTACCAAACGACCAGCACCCGCGCCACGCCCGCGAAACTGGCAACCCGCGGTACGGGTGTCCAGCGCCGCCGCACCCGCCGATCCCCCGAGCGGGGGGTCGCGGCGCCGGGACGTGGGGGGTTGGGGTCCCGGCGCGCTCCGCGGCTCCCCAGCGGGGGTGATACAACCGGCCGGTGATCGACGGCTTCGCGGGACGACGTGTGCTCGTGACGGGAGCAAGCTCCGGACTCGGTCGCGC
>JALZEZ010000516.1 GCA_030861775.1 Actinomycetota bacterium | reverse complement strand
GGCCCGTGCTGCGGCGCGGCTGCCGGATCGGGGGCGGCGCCGTGCTGCTCCCGGGCGTGGAGGTGGGTGAGGACGCGTTCGTGGGCGCGGGGGCGGTGGTCACTCGCGACGTGGCTGCGGGGGCTCTGGTGGTCGGGGTGCCGGCGCGGCCGACGGCGGGCACTTAGGGAGTCGGTTCCGGCCGCGTTGGAACACTTTGCGACCCTATGGGGTAGCTAACTGTTCCACGGCGGACCGGAGCGCCTCCACCACTTCCCCTACCTGCCCATCCGTGAGCCCCGTGCCCATGGGCAGCGCCAGGTTGGAGCGGGCGAGCTCGTCGGTCGCGGGCAGATCGGCGGAGGCGAACTCCACCATCGCCGGCTGGCGGTGGACCGGCACGCGGTAGTACCCGCGCGCCTGCACCCCGCGCTCGCCGAGCGCGGCCGCCAGCTCGTCGGCGCGGTCGTGGAGGACCACGTACAGGTGGTGGACGGGGTTCGCGCCCGGGGCCGGCTCGAGCACGCGCAGTCCGGCGACCGCGCCGATGCCGTGCCGCTCGTAGGCCGCGGCGGCGGCGCGGCGCGCTTCGCTCCAGCCGTCGAGCTCCGGCAGCAGCAGGCGGAGCACCGCGGCCTGGAGCTCGTCGAGGCGCGAGTTGTAGCCCACCGCCTCGAAGGTCTGCTTGTCGGCCGAGCCGTGGAAGCGGAGCATCCTCGCCGCGCGCGCGGTGTCCTCGTCGTCGGTGACGATCGCGCCGCCGTCGCCCAGGCAGGGCAGGTTCTTCGAGGGGAAGAACGAGAACGTGCCGGCGTGGCCGAGGGCGGCCGCGCGGCGCTCGCCGCGGGCGGCGCCGATGGCCTGGGCGGCGTCCTCGAGGACCGGGACGTCGAAGCGGCGCAGCTCGTCGGCCGGGGCGACGTTCCCGAACAGGTGGACGGGCACGATTGCGCGCGTGCGCGGGGTGAGCGCCCGCTCGACGGTCTCGGCCGTGACGCAGGCGGTGGCGCGATCGACGTCGCAGAAGACCGGCCGGACTCCCGCGTTGACGATCGCCTCGGCCGTCGCGTAGAAGGTGAACGAGGGGCAGACGACGTCGTCGCCGGCCCGCACGCCCAGCGCGCGCAGGGCGATGGTGAGCGCGTCGGTGCCGTTGGCCACGCCGACGCAGTGGGCCACGCCGATGTAGCCGGCCAGCTCGCTCTCGAAGGCCGCGACCTCGGGGCCGAGGATGTACCTGCCGGAGCGGACCACCGCCGCGATCCGCTCGGCCAGCGCTTCGTGGTGGGGCTCAAGCGAGCTCGCGAAGAGGGGGACGGCCACTCGCGCCGCTACTGTACCGGCCGCCCTGATGCGCGTCCTCACGGTCGTCGGAAACCGCCCGCAGTTCGTCAAGGCGGCTGCGGTCTCGCGGCCGCTGCGCGAGCGCCACGAGGAGCTGCTGGTGCACACGGGGCAGCACTACGACGCGGACATGTCGCAGGTCTTCTTCGACGAGCTGCCCGTGCCGGAGCCGGACTTCCACCTCGGCGTGGGCTCCGGGCCCGCGGCCGTGCAGACCGGGCGGATGCTGGAGGCGCTCGAGCCGGTCCTGCGCGAGACCGCGCCCGGCCTCGTGCTCGTCTACGGGGACACGAACTCCACGCTGGCGGGGGCGCTGGCGGCCGCGCAGGCGCATGTGCCGGTCGGGCACGTGGAGGCCGGGATGCGGTCGTTCGACCGCTCGATGCCCGAGGAGCTGAACCGGGTGTTGACGGACCACGCGAGCGACCTCTTGCTCTGCTCGACCTCGACGGCCGTGAAGAACCTCGCGCGCGAGGGGATCGAGCGCGGGGTGCACCTGGTGGGCGACGCGATGGCCGACGTGGCGCTCGCCACCGCGCAGGTGGCGCGCGAGCGCCGCGACGTGCTCGACGGGTTCGGCGTGGAGCCCGCGGGCTACCTGCTGGTGACCGCGCACCGGGCCGGCAACGTGGACTCGCCGGAGCGCCTCGCCGCCCTGGTGGAGCTGCTGCTGGCGCTGCCGCGCCCGGTGGTCTTCCCGGTGCATCCGCGCACGCGCGCGCGATTGGAGGCCGCCGGGCTCGCCGACCGCCTCGCCGACGCCGAGGGTTTCCACGCGTCGGCGCCGGTGGGGTACCTGGAGCTCTTGGCGCTCGCCATCCACGCCCGCGCGGTGATCACCGACTCGGGCGGCCTCCAGAAGGAGGCCTACCTGGTGGAGGTCCCCTGCGTGACCCTGCGCGACCGCACCGAGTGGGTCGAGACGGTGGAGAGCGGCTGGAACACGCTGGTCGATCTCGACCCCGAGGCGGCCCTGGCCGCCCTCGACCGCCCCCGCCCCCCGGAGCACCCCGACCTCTACGGCGCCGGGCAGGCGGGCGAACGCATCCGCGACGCGGTCGACGACTTCGCGCGGCTTCAAGGGGCCTGACGCCCCAAAAGACGCGTAGCCGCACCCGGTCACCCGCTCATGTCGGGCGTGGCGAGCGGCGCTACGCCGCGCGGGCGGGCGCGGTCGCCAGGTAGCGCTCGGCCTCGGCCAGGCGGGCGGCGCAGGCGCGGTAGGTCGGCGATCGGTCGAGCTCGGTACGGGGCGCGTCGAGGACGCGCGCGGAGCGGCCGCCGGCGGCGGTCGGCTCGAAGGCGACCAGGCCCAGCTCGGTGAGGACCGCCACGGCGCGGGCGCAGAG
>JALZEZ010000515.1 GCA_030861775.1 Actinomycetota bacterium | reverse complement strand
CCGCACGGCCGGCACCAGCACGCGCGGCATCGACAGGCGCGAGCCCTCGCGGTCGGCCCAGGCGATCCCGGTCTCGGTCAGGCGGTAACCCAGCGCGCGCGCCAGGGCAAGCACCTCGGCGTCGAAGACCCAGTCGTCGAGCCGCATGCGCGAGTACGCCGCCTCGGCCGCCTCCGCCCGCCACAGCTTGAACCCGCAGTACAGGTCGTGCGTGGGCTCGCGGAGCACGCGCCGGCACAGCTCCACGAACGTGCGGCCGACGATCCGGCGGTGAAGCGGCTGCCGCTGCCCCACGTCGGCGCCGGGGGCCAGCCGCGACCCGACCACCACGTCCGCCTCCTCCAGCAACTCGAGCATCCGCGGCAGCGACCGGAACGACCCCGCGCAGTCGGCGTCGCAGTGCAGCCGCAGCGGCGCGCTCGCGGCCAGCATGCCGCGCCGCATCGAGTAGCCCTTGCCTCGATTGGCCTCGTTGCGCAGCACGCGCACGCGCGGCTCGCCGGCGAGCCCGGCCAGCAGCTCAGGCGTGCGGTCGGTGCTCGCGTTGTCCACCACGAGCAGCTCGTACGGCTCGCCGTGGCCGTCCAGCCAGGCGCACGCGCGCTCGACCGTCCCGACGATCCCCTGCTCCTCGTTGTAGGCCGGGATGACGACCGAGATGGCGGGCGCGGTCACGGGTCGAGTCTAGGTTGCAGCAGGGCGGCAACCAGCACCAGAGCGGTGATCGCGAGCGCGGGGCTCTCCCAGTCCCAGTCGAACGCGGCGTGCACGAAGAAGGCCACCACTGCCGGCACCGCAGCCGCCACCACCGCGTCGCGCGGGCCCGCCCGCACCGCCGCGACCACCCCGCCCGCGACCGCCGCCAGGAACGCCGCCAGGAGCAGCGCGCCCACGATGCCGAGCTCGGCCAGCGTCTCCACGTACAGCGAGTGCGCGTCGAGCGCGCGGTCCACCTCGTCGCGCTCGCGCAGCCACTCGACCGCGAAGCTCGACGTGCCGACGCCGGTCACGGGATGCTCGGCGAACGCGTCGAGGGCGACGCCCCAGAGCGCGTCGCGGTTCGTGTCGAGCGTGGCCACCCGGCCGCCGCCCGAGCGGACGGTCTCGTTCTCGCCGCCGCCGGTGGCCACGAGCAGGCCGACCCCGATGGCCAGCGGGATCGTGACCACCGCGATCACGCGGGCGAGCCCCGGCCCGATCGGCAGGGCACCGCTCACACGGGCGCGGCGGTGCACCGCGAACACCCCGGCGCACACCACGGCGATCACCGCCGCGAACCCCAGCCCCTGGGTCGTGCGGGCGCCCTCGGCGTCGAGTACGGCCGGGAAGGCCTGAACGGCGGCGACGAGGAAGCCGATCGAGCCGAGCGCCAGCCCGGCGGCGAGCACGACGCCGCGTGTGCGCCGGATCGCCAGCAGCATGAGCAGCCCCGCGGCGAGCGCGAGCCACGACGCCCGCGAGTACGTGAGGTACAGCGCCACCCCGCACGGCGCGGCCGCGGCGCACGCCAGCGCCCGCAGCCACGGCGGCCGCTCCTCGTCGCTGGCGGTCGCCACCGCCAGCAGGATCCCCATCACGCAGAAGATCCCGAGCGCGTTCCAGTAGGTGAACGGCTCGTTCAGCCTGTCCTGCCGCGCCCCCTCCGGCACGTCGATCACGGCCGGGAACAGCCGCCCGCCGAGCCCGTAGAGCGCCACCAGCACGATGCCGGCGAGCAGCGCGATCGGGACCCACGCGCGCAGCGCCCGCAGCCGCAGGCAGCAGAGCGCGAGCAGAAACGCCGCGCAGTAGAGGGCGAGCCGGTAGGCGTCGGCGGCGGCGTCGCCCAGCACGCGCGCCCACGCGATCGAGATCGCGCTCCAGCCGCTGAACCCCGCCAGCGCGAGGAGCGCCAGCAGCGGCCTCCCGCGCGGCACCAGCGGCCACGGCGCCAGCACCGCCACCACCCCGAGCACGAGGCACACCGCGGCCAGCGCGAACGTCGCCCGCCGCAGCCCGTAGCCGCCGGTCGCGAACGCCAGCACGATCGGCAGGCCGGTCACGAAGATCCCGCCTCCCCATAATGCGAGCGTGCTCAGGTTGCTCGTACGAGGAGGGCTGGTGGCCGCCTGCCTCGCCGGGATCGTCGTGTCGGCCATCGTCTATCGCTCCGAGGGGCGGATCGAGAGCGCGCTGCGCGCGGTGGTGGCCGGCGCGGCGGACAACGCGATCCTGACCGAGCTGGCGGTGGCGAAGACCAAGCTCAACCCCGACAGCCTGCGCGACAACTCCGCCGCGATCGTGCTCGCCCGCACCGGCCGCGCCGACGAGGCCGAGCGGCTGATGCTCGACGTGGTCGAGCGCGAGCCCGAGAACCAGCTCGTGTGGGTCACGCTCGCGCGGGTCCAGTCGACGGCGGGCAAGCGCGAGGCCGCGCGGCGCTCGTACCGGCGCGCGCTGGCGCTGAACTCGCAGACGCCGCCCGCGGACGTGCCGCCGCCGCTGGTGAAGGGGAGGCCGTAGCGGATCACGGGCGGCGGCTAGGCTAGCCGACCGCATGGCCGCCCCCGACACGTGCCGCATCTGCGCGGGCGCGCTGGTCCTCCGGCACCCCGGCAGCGCCGCGGCACCCGAGGCCGACGCCTTCTCGCCGAGCTGTCACGAGCCCGGCCGCCACGGCGACCTCTACGCGTG
>JALZEZ010000231.1 GCA_030861775.1 Actinomycetota bacterium | reverse complement strand
CCCCCACGACGGGGGGAGCCTGCGCCGCTCCGAGCAGCGCGGCGCACGCCTCCCGATGCGCGTCGCGGAGCTCCGTCTACTTCCCCCCTCCCGAGGCCAGCCACACGATGACGACGATGATGACGATGACGATGATGGCGACGATGATGATCTCGGCGATGATGCCGCCCAGGAAGACGATGATCCAGACCTGACCCTCCGGCCCGCTCTCGCGGTCCTTGTCGGGGTGCCTCCGCTTGAGCTCCTTCATCAGCCGCTTGACCTCGGCGTGGGACCGCTTCAGCTGCTTGGCGTACTCCTTGTCCTCGCGCTTCCGGCGCTCGCCCCGCAGCATCAGCTCGCCCGCGAAGTCCGGCTCGAGCCTGCCCAGCTCCCCGGTCACGGCCGAGCGGAGCGATGCCCCGTCGCGCAGCTTGTCCCTCACGGCCTCCGCGACGCCCGGCTCGCCGAGCCCCTTCGTCGCCCTGCCGTGCAGGAGCGCGGCGGCCAGGCCGACGCCCGCCGATTCCCGCTCGCCGAGCTCGGTCTCGCGGTCGTGGAGCTTCTTGTACTCGTCGTAGGACCGGCTGTCGACCGACTTCGAACGTGCCCAATCGCTGACGTCGGCGACCAGCCGCCGGACGTCGTCGTCGCGATCCGCACGCTTCACGATGTCGTCGACGAGCCCGAGGAGATCCTCGCTCCGGGCCTCGTCAGCCCCCTCGGCGTTCCGTAGGAACTGGTCTACGTGCTCTGCTGCGGCCATCTGCCTCTCCTCCCGAGTCCAACCACATCTGTCGATCGGTAGATCGCTGTTGAGCGTTGCAAGTCGACCCGGCTCTGGACAAACAATTAGGCGCGCCGCACCTATGGCGAGCACCCCCCATCCGGGGGTTGTTGGGCGTGAGCGTTGACGGGCTCGGCCAATAGTGGGAGCGTCCGCGGTGCAGTCATGGGTGACGGTGACGGGGCTGAGAAGGAAGGGCTCCCCGCGGGGGCCGAGGCGGTAATCGGGGAATTCGAGCTCGCGCGTGAACGACTAGACGCGTTCGACCCGGACGCCTGGAGGAAGGCGCTCGAACAGAAGCGCGAGATGGACCCGCTCGTGCCGGGCACGTCGGAACCCGACCCGCGGGCGCTCGCCAAGGTCGACCGCAAGAAGGCCGGGCGGTTCATCCCGGACGGGGACGTGAAGGCGACCGTGCACACGGTGGCCAATCCGAACCCGCGCGCCAGCTTCGGGTTCGTCGGCGCATTCGCCGAGGTGAAGTCGCGAGCCGCGTTCGCGCCCGGGACACTCGTGCTCCGTGTGGATCCCGACAAGCTCGGGACCGTCACACGCGAGAGCCTGCGGCTCTTCTGGTGGGAGCCCGAGGGGAAGACCTTCCACCTGGTCGAGGCCTCCGGCGTGGGGAAGGACGGCGACTACGTATGGGGCCAGATCACCGCGCCCGGGATCTACGCGGCGATCGGGCTGAGCTCCGACCCGGCGGTGCTGCGGACGATCACGAGCCTCAAGGCGATGAGCGACGTCCTGCGAACCGCGAAGCCCGCGGCGCGCGAGCGGATCCAGCGCGACATCTGCCAGCTGATCCTCTGCGCCGACATGGCAGGCGCCTTCGAGAGCCCGCGCGAGCTGGAGCTGCTCCTGGGCGAGGGATTGGACGACCCGGCGGGGGATCCGCGCCTCGGCGGGCTGCTGCCGGGGCGCGGCGGCAGGAAGCCGCCGCCGGGCGGGCGCCGCCCTCCGCCCCGGCCACGCCCCGGGAACATCTGCGACCAGTGCCTCGGGCTTCACATCCCGGACGGCCTGATCCCGGACTTCGAGCTGATCCCGGGCCGCGAGTACATCCCGGGCGGCGGCATCACGATCGTCCCGTGCGTGGACAGCGGGTGGGCGGACGTCGGCCCCAAGGACGTCGCCGGCTGCATCTATCAGGTCGCCGTCGACCCGACCGACAGCAACCGCATCTTCTGCGCCGCCGCGAACGGCGGCGTCTGGCGGCTCGACAGCGTCGCCGCCTACCCCGGAAGCACCTGGACCCCGCTCACCGACACGGCCGACTCGCTGGGCGCCCTGTGCATCGCCATATCGGCGCTCGACGGCCGGATCGTCTACATGGCCGACGCGCTCGGCCGCGTGCTGCGCTCGAACGACCGCGGCGCGACGTGGGCCCCCACGAGCTCCACGCACCACGCCTGGGTCCGCCGGCTGCTCGTCCACCCGGGCGATCCGGACACGGTGTTCGCGGCCACCAGCTCGGGCTTCCGCGGCTCGACCGACGGCGGCGCGACCTGGACCGTGCTGCGGGGCGGCGACTACCTCGACGCGGCGATGGACCCCGTCGACTCGTCGATCCTCTACGCCGGCGAGCTCCACCAGGGCGTCTTCAAGTCGTACAACCTCGGCCAGACCTGGAAGCCCTCGCTGGCGTGGTCGGCGGCGACGACTCCCAGCGGGTCGATGATCCGGATCGCCGTCGGGCGCCAGGGCACCGAGGCCACCCGCACCGTCGCCGTCAAGTTCGCGGAGGAGGTCTTCGTCAACCGCAAGGGCGGGCGGCCGCCGGGCACGCCCGGAGGCGGGCCGTGGCAGTCGAAGGGCAAGCACGGCGGCGACGGCTACGGCTTCCACTGCCACGCGATCGCCGTCGATCCCTTCGACGACAACGTGATCCTCGCGGGGGCCCAGGAGCTCCGGCGGACGTCGAACGGAGGCACGAGCTGGACGACCGTGGCGAGTTCTACGCGCCGCACGAGGACCAGCAGAGCATCGCCTTCGACCCGGTCAACCGCAACGTCGTGTACCTCGCCAACGACGGCGGCGTCTTCCGCTCGACCGACGGCGGCCAGACGTGGGCGACGGGGCCGACACGCGCGGCCAACATCCTCAACCGCACGGATCTCAACCTCAACCTGGTGACCGCCCAGTTCTACCGCGTCGGGGTCGCGGCCGACCGCGCCGTGGGCAACCTCTACCACTCGGGGATCATCGCCGCCAATGCGCTCAGCGGCCGGAGCTGGGACGGTATCGAGGGGCACGCGTGGGAGTTCGCGAACATCTGGGGCGACCCCAAGCGCTCGAACATGTTCTACGTCTTCCACGGCGCCTTCGGCCGCCGCCGCTTCCCGGGGACGGGCACGAACGACTTCATCGGGAACTTCGGCAACTTCCACCCCACCGCGCTCGCGGTCGACGCGCGGCCCACCTCAGAGACCCTGCTGGTCGGTGCGGACGGGCCGAACCGGATCATGCGGACCCTGAACGGCAACGTCGACGCACCGGCCTGGTCCGCGGTCACGATCGACACGGGCGGCACTCCCCTGGCGCAGCCGTTCACCGCGCTCGACTTCTGCCCCAGCCAGCCGGCGAGCGCCTACGGGATCACGGGCGACGGCCGGGTGTTCTTCCAGGCCAACGTGAACGGGTCCGGCGCCTGGACGCAGACCGGGAGCTGGGCCATGAGCGGCGTGCGGGGGCTGGCGGTGAACCCCTCGCACGTCGACCGGATCTACGCGATCACCGGCGGCGCGGTGGCGCGGTCCGCCGACAGCGGCGCGACCTGGACCGCGATCCCCGGCACCGGCGCCAACGCGCTGCCCTCGTCCGAGGTGAACTCGATCGTCGCCTACCCGAGCCACGCCCAGACCCTCTTCGTCGCGCTCGACATCGGCGTGTTCATCACGCGCAACGAGGGTGCGACCTGGCATCCGTTCGACGTCGGCCTTCCGAACGCGGAGGTGCTGAGCGTGTTCTGGAAGGACGGCTGGCTGTACGCCGTCACGCACGGGCGCGGGCTGTGGCGCCGGAGCCCGTGCCTGTGAATCCCATCACCCGACCCCGGAGGACCGAGCGTTGTACGCACTGACGAGCCTGCTTCCCCCGCGCGCGCTGCTGCTGGAGCAGGCGCCCGTCTTCCTCGCGGCACTGGTGATCGCCGAGCTGTTCTACAAGTTCCACAGCTTCACGCTCGAGTGCCTCGCGTTCGTGGCGACGTGGTGGGTGCTCGACGCCGCCGGGCGCGGATTCGCGCGCGCGGCTCAGCGCCGCTGACGGCGCGCTCCACTACCCCGCCCGGTCGAGCAGCTCCGGCGAGACGAGGGCCTCCACGGCTGCCCCCGCCCCGAGCAGCACCACCGCGACGGCCATCGCGGCGACCAGCAAGCGCGGGCTCCGCCGCGGCAGGCGCTGCTCCACCGCGCACGCCGTCCACGGCAGGAACAGCGCCGGGAACTCCAGGTAGCCGTGGATCATCACCGTGAGCAGGTACACGCGCGTCGTCCCCTCCGACTCCGCCAGCGCCTCCACCCCGGGCGCGAAGTTCAGGTAGAAGGCGAGCGCGACGAGGCCCAGCAGCGCGAGCAGCTCGCGCGACACGCGGCGCGGCTCGTACTCCTGCGAGAGAGCGCGCACGCGCAGCAAGAGCGGCACGGCCGCGAAGGCGAGGAGGACGGCGACGTTCGCGGCCCAGATCCGCAGCGCCTCGGCGAGCGTGCGCTCTATGGCGGCGAAGCCGAACTCGGCCGGCCGCACGCGCACGACCGGCCCCACCGCCAGCGCGATCATCAGGACCACGCCGTAGACCGCCGCCAGGAGGACGGCGCCCAGGAGCGGCCTCCGCGCGAGCGCCTCGAGCCCGCGCGGAGCCTCACCGCCCGGCGCCACGCGGCCGGGCGGCGTTCCCGTCGGACCCGGGCTACTCGCCCTGCTGCTCCTCGCCGCCCTGGGCCCCGCCCTGCTGCTCCTCGCCGCCCTGGCCCCCGCCCTGCTGGCCCGCGACCGACTGGAGCGCCTTCTCGAAGGCGGCCTGGTCCTTGACGTCGACCACCAGGTCGTCGCCCTCCTTCTGGACCTCCATCTTGAGCTTCTCCTCCTTGCCGCCCTCGTTGGCCTTCAGCGTGCAGTCGAACTCGGTGCCCTCGCCGCCGTCGACCTCCTTCGGGCAGTCGAGCTTCGCCGGGATGCCCTGCTGGGTCAGCCGCTCGTTCAGGTTGTCGACGCCTCCGCTGACGTCGGTCTTCTCGCCACCGCAGCCGGCGGCGACCACGGCGGTGATCGATACGAGCGCCGTTGCGGCGAGGGTTCGGCGAAGCCTGCTCATGTGATGCCCTTTCGTCTGGAGGAGCGGCGCAGACTATCGGCGAAGGGCTCGGATACCGTCCCCCGCGTGGCCGCACCGCGCGCGAATCGCACGACGGTGGCGGCGCTGGCCGGCGTGATCGCCGCCGCGGCGGCGCTGCGCTTCTCCACCCTCGACCTCCAGAGCTTCTGGGTGGACGAGGGCGCCACCGTGCAGCTCCTGCGCCGCGACCTCGCGGGCCTCCTCGACGGCATCCCGATCACCGAGAAGACCCCGCCGCTCTACTACGTGCTCGCCTGGCTGTGGACGCGGCCGTTCGGCACCGGCGAGGTGGGGGTCCGCTCGCTGTCCGCGCTCGCCGGCGTCCTCACCGTCCCGGTGGTCTTCGCGCTCGCCCGCGAGCTGGTCTCCGAGCGGGCCGGGCTGATCGCCGCCGCGCTGGTCGCGGTCAACCCGCTGCTCGTCTGGTACTCGCAGGAGGCCCGCGCCTACGCGCTGCTCGTGCTGTTCGCGGCGCTTGCCGCCCTCTACTGCGCGCGCGCCGCCGGCGAGCGCGCACGCGCGCGCGACGTGCTCTGGTGGGCGCTCTTCTCCGCGCTCGCCCTCGCCACCCACTACGCGGCGATGTTCGTGGTGGCGCCGCTCGCTCTGTGGCTGGTCCTGCGTCATCCCGCGCGCGGGCGGGCGCTGGCCGCCGTGGCCGGGGTGGCGGCGGCCAGCCTTGCGCTCCTCCCGCTCGCGATCGACCAGTCCGGCAACCCGGGCTCGAACTTCATCGCGGGCATCGCGCTGACCACCCGGGTGGCCCAGCTCCCGAAGCAGTTCCTGCTCGGGTACGACGCTCCGCTCGTGGTCGCCCTCACCGTGGC
>JALZEZ010000514.1 GCA_030861775.1 Actinomycetota bacterium | reverse complement strand
GATGCGCCGCTTCTGGCGCACCGGGGTGACCGAGCTCCGGCACGCGGCCAGCCGCAGGGCGCTGGTGGCCGCCGCCGCGGAGTACGTGCCGGGGCTGACCACCGACGACGTCGAGGACGGCCCGGCGGGCGTGCGCGCGCAGGCGCTCGGCCGCGACGGCCGGCTGGTGGACGACTTCGTGTTCTCCGAGACCGAGCGCGCGCTGCACGTCCGCAACGCGCCCTCCCCCGCCGCCACCTCCTCGTTCGCCATCGCCCGATACGTCGCTGACCGCGCCGAGCGCGCTCTACATTTCGCCTCGTGAGCGGGCCGCGCGACAGCGAGCTGCCGGCGGTCGTGGTCGACGGCGTCTCGAAGACGTTCCGCAAGCCCCACGAACAGGTGCACACGCTCAAGGAGCGGGCGCTGCACCCGTTCAGGCGCTCCGGCTACGACCAGTTCGAGGCCCTCAGGGACGTCTCGTTCGCCGTGCCGCGCGGGGAGTTCTTCGGGATCGTCGGGCGCAACGGGTCCGGCAAGAGCACGCTGCTCAAGTGCATGGCTGGGATCTACGGCGTGGACAGCGGCTCGATCTACGTGAACGGCCGGGTGTCCACGTTCATCGAGCTCGGCGTGGGCTTCAACCCCGACCTCGCCGCGCGCGACAACGTGGCGCTGAACGCGATCATGCTCGGGCTCAACCCGCGCGAGGCCCGCGAGCGCTTCGAGCGGGTGATCGACTTCGCCGAGCTGCACGAGTTCGTCGACGTGAAGCTCAAGAACTACTCGTCGGGGATGCAGGTGCGGCTGGCCTTCTCGGTGATGATCGAGGTCGACGCCGAGATCCTGCTGATCGACGAGGTGCTGGCGGTCGGCGACGCCGCCTTCCAGCAGAAGTGCTTCGACGTCTTCCACCGCATGCGCGACGAGGGGCGGACGATCCTCTTCGTGACCCACGACATGGGCTCGGTCAAGAAGTTCTGCCACCGGGCGATGCTGCTGGAGCGCGGCGTGATGAAGATGATCGGCGCCCCGGACCAGGTGGCGGACAACTACATCGAGCTGAACTTCGGGCGCGAGGTGCAGCGCGAGGAGGCCGGCGAGGAGCGCTACGGCGACCAGACCGCCGAGATCGTCGAGGCCTGGTTCGAGGACGAGCACGGCGAGCGCCAGCAGGTCCTCCACCAGGGCGATCCGTGCAGCTTCAGGATGCGCACGGTCTTCCACCGGGAGATCGTGAACCCGGCGTTCGCGGTGCTGATCGAGAGCGCCGACAAGCGCCCGCTGTTCGCCACCTCGACCGACAGCGTCCAGAGCCGCACCGGCACGTTCCACCCCGGCGACGAGGCCACCTTCTCGATCTCGTTCGACAACTGGTTCTCGCCCGGGCGGCTGTTCGCCTCGCCGTGGCTCGTGCACCGCGACGGCGCGCTGCTCGACCGGCGACCGCAGTTCGCCTCGGTCGTGGTCAGCGGCACGCACCAGACCGGCGGCGTCGTGGACCTCCCGCACGACATCGCACTCGAGACCTCGACCGGCGCGAAGCTGACCGCGCGGACGGGCTAGGCGCCGTGAGCACGGTCGAGGGCACCTTCGGTCACCGCATCCGCGGCCCCTCCGCCCTCGGCGGCGACACCCGCCGCTTCCTGCACCTCACCTGGACGCTGGCGGTCACCGACTTCAAGCTGCGCTTCTTCGGCTCGATCCTCGGCTACCTGTGGCAGCTCATGCGGCCGCTGATGCTGTTCAGCGTCCTCTACTTCGTGTTCTCGGAGTTCGTGAAGATCGGCCAGAACGCCCCGAACTTCGCGGTCGTGCTCCTGCTCGGCATCGTCACGTTCACGTTCTTCGCCGACGCGACCGGCGCCGCGATCAGCTCGGTGGTCGACCGCGAGAACCTGATCCGCAAGATCCACTTCCCGCGGATGGTGATCCCGCTGGCGGTGGTCCTGACCGCGTTCTTCAACTTCCTGGTGAACCTGATCGCGGTGGCGATCTTCGCCCTCGCGAACGGGGTCGAGCCGCGGCTGTCGTGGCTCCAGTTCCCGCTGCTGATCCTGGCGCTCGGCATCTGGGCCGTGGGGCTGTCGATGCTGCTCTCGGCGCTGTACGTGCGGGCCCGCGACGTGCAGCCGATCTGGGAGGTGCTGGTCCAGGCGATGTTCTACGCGGCGCCGGTGATCTATCCGATCGAGGCGATCCCGAAGCCGGAGTGGGGCCGCCTCGTGATGCTCAACCCGCTGTCGGTGATCCTGGAGCAGGCGCGCTACGCCGTGATCGATCCCAATGCGCCCACCGCGGCGGAGGCGATCGGCGCGACCGGCCGGCTGGCGCTGCCGATCGGGATCATGGTGCTCTCGGTGGTCCTCGGGTTCTGGATCTTCAACCGGGAGGCTCCGCGGATCGCGGAGATGATGTGAGCTCGGCGGCCAGCCGCTCGTGGACCACCGAGGCCCGGTGGCGCTCGGCGGCGAGCGCGCCGAGCACGCGGAAGGGCTCGAACGACCGGGGGAAGCTGAGCGCCGCGTCCGCGTAGTGCACGACGTCGTCGTGGGTGGAGAAGGCCAGGTGGTCGGTGCCGGGCAGGAGGCCGAAGGTGGTAGCGCAGCGCGGCGCGATCAGGACGCGGCGCGCGGCGAGCACCGCGGGGGCCTCGGCGGGCATCGCGGCGGCCTCCCAGGGCGCGGCGGGGCGGGGGG
>JALZEZ010000230.1 GCA_030861775.1 Actinomycetota bacterium | reverse complement strand
CTCCGGAGCCGCCGGTGGCGCCACCGCCCGACCCGTCGCCGGAGCCGGTCCCGGTGCCGGGGAGCAGACCGCCGGTTCCGGGCAGGTCGCCGGTGCCGGGCAGGCCCCCCGTCCCGGGCAGGCCCCCCGTCCCGGGAAGGTCACCGGTTCCGGGAAGGTCGCCGGTTCCGGGAAGGTCACCGGTCCCCGGCAGGTCGTCCGTTCCCGGCAGGTCGCCGGTCCCCGGCAGCGGCGGCAGCGGCGGCAGGAGCCCCGTGGGATCGTCCACGGGCAGCTGCGCGTTCGCCGCCGGAGCGAGTGCCGCGAGCGCGGCGGCGGCGAGGGAGGCGACGACGGCGTTGCGTGCGGTTCCTCCGAGCATTCGAGCCGGGGATCGGCGGGCCTGCGAACGAATTTGAGCGACTCGGGCGGGGGCCGGTCAAACGTCCAGGGGGGAGGCGTCCGCCTCCGGGCGCAGAATCACCCCGATGGTGATCGTGCTCGGCATAGATCCCGGTGCCGCCAACACCGGGTACGGCGTCGTGGTCTCGAACGGCGGCCGCATGGCCGCCCTCGACGGCGGCGTGATCGAGACCGGCGCCGACGAGCCGCTCGAGCGGCGCCTGGCCCGCATCCACGCCCGCCTCTGCGACCTGATCGCCGAGCACGAGCCCAAGGCGATGGCCGTCGAGGACCTCTTCTTCGGCCACAACGTGCGCACCGCCTTCTCGGTCGGGCAGGCCCGCGGGGTGGCCCTGCTCTCGGCCGGGATGGCCGGGATCCCGTGCTACTCGTACACCCCGCAGGCGGTGAAGCAGGCGGTCTGCGGGTCGGGCCGGGCCGACAAGGGCCAGGTCCAGCGCATGGTCGGCGCCCTGCTGGCGCTGCCCGAGCCGCCCGAGCCGGACCACGCGGCGGACGCCCTCGCGGTGGCCATCTGCCACGCCAACGGCGCCGCCCTGCGCACCGCCGTGGGGAGCGTGTCGTGATCGCGTCGGTCCGGGGCGAGGTGATCGTCCGCCGCCCCGACCACGTGGTCGTGGAGTGCGGAGGCGTGGGCTACCGCCTGGCGGTCTCCGCCACCACGCTGAGAAACGTGCCGCGGGCGGGGGAGGAGGCCCTGCTCCACACCCACCTGGTCGTGCGCGACGACGGCATGCACCTCTACGGCTTCGGCGCCGAGGCCGAGCGCGACCTCTTCCTGATGCTGATCGGCGTGCAGGGCGTGGGGCCCAAGGTGGCCCTGGCCGTGCTCTCCGGCGGCACCCCGCGCGAGCTCATGAACGCCATCGCGCGCGGCGACTCGGCCCGCTTCCAGGCCGCCCCCGGGATCGGCAAGCGCACCGCGGAGCGGATCATCGTCGAGCTGCGCGAGAAGGTCGGCGGCGAGACGAGCGGCGACGAGATCGTGGTCACCCGCGCGGACGACCCGCGCACGCTCGCGCGCGAGGGCCTGCTGGGGCTCGGCTTCACCCCGCAGGAGGCCGACAAGCTGCTCGACCGCGCCCGCGGCGAGACGCCGGAGGACCTGATCGCGGCCGCTCTCAAGGGGGCGCGGTGAGCATCCGCACGCCCGGCGCCGAGCGGCTCCAGGAGGCGCACGCCAGCCTGCCGGACGAGGAGCTCGACCGCTCGCTGCGCCCGCGGCGGCTTCGGGACTTCGTCGGCCAGCCGGCGGTCAAGGAGCAGCTCGCGGTCTTCGTGGAGGCCGCGCGGGCGCGCGGCGAGCCGCTCGACCACGTGCTGCTGGCCGGCCCGCCCGGCCTGGGCAAGACCTCGCTGGCGCAGATCGTCGCGCACGAGCTCGAGGTCCCGTTCGTGCAGACCGCCGGCCCCGCGCTCGAGCGCAAGGGCGACGTGGCCTCGTTCCTCACCGCGCTCGAGCCCGGCTCGGTCTTCTTCGTGGACGAGATCCACCGGCTGCCGCGCGCGCTGGAGGAGACCTTCTACCCGGCCATGGAGGACCGCCGCCTGCCGATCACCGTCGGGCAGGGAGCGGGCGCCCGGGTCGTGACCCTGGAGCTGCCGCCGTTCACGATGATCGGAGCGACCACCCGCGCCGGGCTGCTCACCACGCCGCTGCGCGACCGCTTCGGCGTGACCCACCGGCTCGAGCTCTACCCGCCCGAGGAGCTGGCCCGGATCGTGCGCCGCTCGGCCCAGATCCTGGGGGTGGAGATCGACGACGCCGGCGCGGAGACGATCGCCGCCCGCTCGCGCGGCACGCCGCGGGTGGCCAACCGGCTGCTGAAGCGGGTGCGCGACTTCGCGGAGGTCCGCGGCGCGGGCCGGATCGAGGGCGACGTGGCCGGCGCCGCCCTGGACCTGCTCCAGGTGGACGTGGCCGGGCTCGACCGGCTCGACCGCGAGATCCTCCGCACGATCTGCGAGAAGTTCGGCGGCGGCCCGGTGGGCCTCTCCACGCTCGCCGTGGCGGTGGCCGAGGAGGCCGACACGCTCGAGGACGTCTACGAGCCCTACCTGCTCCAGCAGGGGTTCGTGAAACGCACGCCGCGCGGGCGCGTCGCCACGCCCGCGGCGTGGGAGCACCTGGGCCTGAAAGCCCCGCAGGGCGCCGCGAGTCTGTTCTGAATCGGGCCACCCCGGGCACAGGAACCCTTTAGGCGCGACTGCCTAACCTTGACGCCTCCATGCCCAACTTCATCTGCCCGAACTGCGGACAGCGGAGCACCGCCGCTGAGCGGACCGCCGGCTTCCGGACGCACGCCAAGGGCTGCTCGAAGTGCGGCTTCGGGTTCCTCTTCGAGCTGCTCGACGACTACTACCCGGCCCCGAACGCGGCGTTCTTCGTCTGCGACGCGAGCACCAAGGTGATCGCGGCTGGGCGCGGCGCCCGCGAGCTCACCGGCCTCGGCGACACGGACGTGATGGGGCGTCCGGTCGGCGAGGTGCTGGGGCTCGAGTTCGAGAACGGCGACGACCACATCGCCACCGCGCTTGAGTGGGGCGTGCGCGTGCTCGACAAGCCGGTGACCGTGCACGCGGAAGGCGACCGGCCCGAGCCGGCGAAGGCTGACATCTTCCCCGCCTACGACGAGGACGGCGGCCTGATGATCGTCCTCACCCCCAAGATTTGACCGACCGTCGCCGCAACCTGATCATCCTCGCCATCGTCGGCGTCCTCTTGGCCGGCTCGCTGGCTCTGATCCTGCCCATGTCGCCGGCCGAGAAGGAGACGCGGCTGGGCCTGGACCTGAAGGGCGGCATCGAGCTCGTCTACCAGGCGCGGCCCACGCCGAAGGTGCCGAAGGTGACGCCGGAGGCCATCGACGACGCGATCTCGACGATCCGCAAGCGCACCGACGCGCTCGGCGTGTCGGAGCCCGAGATCCAGCGGGCGGGCGAGAACGAGATCTCGATCGGCCTCCCGGACGTCTCCAACGCGGCGCAGGCGGAGGAGCAGGTGGGCACCACGGCGCAGCTCCAGTTCTACGACTGGGAGCCCAACCTGTTCGGCAACGGGGCGCCGATCAACGACTTCTCGGAGGCGGTCAAGCTCGCCCAGCTCGCCAAGCCGAGCGCCGAGGACACCGACCTGCCCCCGGGCGGGGCCTCGGACTCGGTCGAGAAGCGCTTCGGCGGCGACAAGGAGAAGATCCGCGAGCACTACGACCGCCAGAACGACTCGGTCGGCGACAAGTACTACATCTTCAACGGCAAGAACGCTTTGATCCGGCCGGGCGGCGTGGCGCCGGGCGAGGGCGACCTCTCCGACCGCAACGACGCGACCGCGTTCTACGGCTCGTGCTCGGAGATCGCCGAGGACTTCTCGGACACCGCCGCGCGGCCGCGCGAGTCGGAGCGCACGGCCGCGAACGAGAAGGCGAAGCCCGGTAAGGACACGGCGTGCCCGGCCACGATGGCCGAGCTGGTCAAGAAGCCGGGCGGGCCGGGCAACGGCGCGCGGGTGGTGAAGGTCCCGCGCGGTATCGCGATCGTCAAGGCCGAGGAGCCGGAGGGCGCGACCGAGAACACGCCCGCGCAGTACTACGTGGTCGAGGACGACTCGGAGCTCTCGGGCGCGGACATCGAGAACCCCGAGCAGAACTTCGACCCCCAGACCAAGGAACCCATCGTGACGATGGAGTTCACGGACCAGGGGAAGAAGGCGTTCGCGCGGGTGACCAAGCGGATCGCGGAGCGCGGCCAGGCCACGCTCCCGCAGCCCGGTCAGAAGCCGGAGGAGCGCTTCCAGCGCTTCATGATCGCGCTCGACGGCCAGATCGTCTCGATCGCGACGATCGACTTCATCAAGAACCCCGAGGGGATCGACGGCGAGACCGGCGCCCAGATCAACGGCATCGGCAACCTCGACGACACCCAGACGCTCGCGGACAACCTGCGGATCGGCGCCCTGCCGGTGTCGCTCAAGCTGATCTCGAAGACGCAGGTCTCGGCCACGCTCGGCCAGCAGGCGCTGAACCAGGGGCTGATCGCGGCCGGCTTCGGCCTGCTCGGCACCATGATCTTCCTGCTCCTGTTCTACCGCGCGCTCGGCGCCCTCGCGGTCGCGGGACTGGTGGTCTACGCGATCCTCTCGTTCGCGCTGGTCAAGCTGATCCCGATCACGCTCACGCTGCCCGGCATCGCGGGCCTGGTGCTCACACTGGGGGTGGCGGCCGACGCCAACATCGTCATCTTCGAGCGCATCAAGGAGGAGGCGCGCGCGGGGCGCACGATCCCGGCCGCGATCGCGAACGGCTACACCAAGGCGCTGCGCACGATCATCGACGCGAACGTGGTCACGATCGGGGTCGCGTTCATCCTGTTCATGCTCGCGACGTCCACGGTCAAGGGCTTCGCGTTCACCCTCGGTGTCGGCACGCTCGTCTCGCTGTTCACGGCGGTGCTCGCCACCTCGGCCATTCTCGGCTCGCTCGCCCGCACGCGCTTCCTCGGCTCGCGCTACGCGATCGGCATCGGCAAGCGCTCGCGCGACTGGCGCATCGACTTCACCGGCATGTCGAAGTGGTTCTTCTCGATGTCGGGGATCATCCTGCTGGCCGGCGCGCTGGCCATCGCGGGCATCGGGGTCAACTTCGGCATCGACTTCGAGTCGGGCACCCGGATCACCACCCCGCTCGAGCGCGATGCGAGCGTGGGGGACGTCCGCGACGCGCTCCAGCCGCTGGGGTACGAGGACGCGAAGATCCAGGAGGTCACCGACCCCGAGCTGGGCGAGAACATCGTCCAGATCTCGACCCAGCAGCTCGAGCCGGAGCGGGTGACGGCGGTGGAGCAGGCGCTCGACCGCGAGTTCGGGACGACCAACTTCTCGAGTACCTCGGTCGGGCCGACCTTCGGGCAGCAGATCGCCCGCACCGCGGTGATCGCGATCATCGCCTCGCTGATCCTGATCTCGATCTACATCGGCCTGCGGTTCGAGTTCAAGTTCGCCGTGCCGGTGCTGATCGCGATCGCCCACGACCTTCTGATCACGGCCGGCGTCTACGCGCTGACGGAGGCGGAGGTGAACACGGCGACCGTGGCCGCTCTGCTCACCATCTTGGGCTACTCGCTGTACGACACGATCATCGTGTTCGACCGAATACGCGAGAACGTGCCGCGCATGCCGCGGGCCACGTTCTCCCAGATCGTGAACCGCGCGATGAGCGAGGTGCTCACCCGCTCGATCGTGACCAGCTCGTCGACGGTCATGCCGATCCTGGCGCTGATGCTGTTCGGCGGCGAGACGCTGAGGGACTTCGGCTTCGCGCTGCTCGTCGGCGTGGTCTCCGGCACCTACTCGTCGGTGTTCATCGCCTCTCCGGTGCTGACGCACTGGAAGGAGCGCGAGACCGTCTACCGCCGGCGGCGGCGGATGATCATGGACGAGCACGGCGGCGAGGTGCCGCCGTTCGCGGACATGACCGTGCCCGGCGAGGACGTGGAGCCCGAGCGCGGGCCGAGCCGCCGCGAGCGGGCGGCCGCCTCCCGGCGCGAGCGCAAGGCCGCCGC
>JALZEZ010000513.1 GCA_030861775.1 Actinomycetota bacterium | reverse complement strand
GCTTCGCATCAGGACGATGACGCAGCTCCGCGGCCGCTCGGTCCCGGTGGCCGGCGCGCGCGTGCGGGTGCGCGGCCGCTCGGTGCTGACCGGGAGCGACGGCCGGGTCGGGGTGACGGTGGGGGTCTCGCCGCGGCGGGCGGTCCTGCGGGTGGTCGCGACCAAGGCGGGCATGCGCAGCGCGAAGACCAGCGTGCGAGTGCTCCGCTAGTTCCCGCCCGCTGGCACCCTGTCGGGGTGGACGAAGGGGCCACCGCCACGGCGCTCGGCGAGGGCGTCCTCACGCAGGCGCCGCGCACGCGCCCGCGCCACGGCTACGACACCTCGCACTGGCGCCCGATCAGGCGCAACGTGCGGATGCTCGCGGCCGCCGTCGGGATCGCGGCCCTCGCGATCCTGATCGCGCCGCCGGAGGGCGGCGAGCTCGTGGTCGTGCTCGCCACGATGGCCGCGCTGTACGCGGGCGCGGACGTCGCCTCGCTGCTGCTCGCCACCCGCCGCCGGCGCCTCTCGGTCCGCGAGCGGTTCGAGCGCCGCCGCCGCCGGCTCCCGTGGCTGGTCGCGCTCGGGGGCGCGGCGACCGCCGCGCTCGGAGTGGCGATGGTCAACGCCCCGGAGGAGCCGGGCGACAGGGGCGAGGGCATCTTCGTCGCGGCGGTGGGCGTCCTGATCCTCCTGGGCGGCGTGGTGAGCTGGACGCGCCGGATGACGTCGATCGTGGACGACGTCTCGCTCGCGGCCGACCGTACGCGGGTGCGTCGCGGCGACAGGGTCGTGGTCGAGCTCGCGGCCGAGCGCGAGGACCTCGAGTGCGGCCTGGTCTGCGCCGCCTACTACGACGTCCGCTGGCGGGAGGAGGCGCGCGGCTTCGTGTTCCGCGGCCGCTCGCCGCGCAGGCGCGAGGTGTCGCGGCACCTGCGGCGGGTGGACCCGCAGGCGACGCGGACCGTCCGGGTCCCGGAGGACGCGCCCTTCTCGTTCGAGGGGGAGTCGCTCTGCGTGCGCTGGGTGGCGGTGGCGCGGGTGCCGGACGTCGAGGGCGCGTTCGCGCCGAGGGCGGCGGTGGAGATCCCGATCGAGGTGCTCCCGTGAGGCTCGAGCTGGAGCTCGAGCGCAAGCGCTACGAGGCCGGGGAGACGCTGCGCGGGAAGGCGTTCGTGATCAGGGGCGGGCGGGCGCGCCGGCTCGAGGCGCTGCTGAGCTACTGCGACTCAGGCCCCCACTACTCGTCGGTGGCGCTCACGCTCCCGGCCGTCTCGCTCCACCGGGGCCCCCTGGCCGCCGGCGAGTTCTTCCCGTTCGCGATCCCGATCCCGCCGGACGCGCCGCCGAGCATCGCGCTGCCCGAGGTCGACGGGCGCCTCTACTGGGAGCTCGACCTCCACTGCGCGCGCCTGACGGCCGACCTCCACCTGACGCGCGCGATCGAGGTCGGGACGCGCGCCTACGCCCCCACGTAGGCGAACGCCGCCCAGTGGAAGGGATGGGCGAACTCGCCGTCGCCCTCGCGTAGCTTCCGCTGCGCGTCCTGGAGCGCCAGCGCCGGCTCCTTCCCCTCCTCGCGCCAGAGCTCGTAGAAGCGCTTCATCAGCGACATCGTGCTGACGTCCGAGACCGGCCACAGCGAGCCGACCACGCCTGGCACCCCCGCCTGCATCAGCGCCGCCGGGAGCCCGACCACCTCGTCCGGCAGCTCCACGCCGATCATGCCCGACTCGCAGGCCGAGAGCACCGCCAGCCGCGCGCCGGTCAGGCGGGCCTCGAAGAAGTCGCGCACGGTCAGCGGCTCGTCGTTCGCCATGTAGAGCGCGCTGTCGAGCGGCTCCTCGCTGTCGGTCGCGCCATGGCACGCGAAGTGCAGCACGGGGTGCTCGCCCAGGGCGGCCAGGACCCGCTCGTGCGTGGCCTTGCCTCCGGGGAGGTGCCGGTGCTCGGGGAACGCGGCGACCACCGCTCGGGCCTCGATCCGGGCGTAGGTGAGGGGGATCGCCGAGACCGGCTGCGGGTCCTCCACCACGAGGGCGCCGTCGGACGCCGCCGCCGCGGCGCGCGCGGTCGCGAGGCCGTACGAGCCGAGGTTCGGCGCGTAGGTGACGCACCTGTCGTCGAGCACGTAGCGGCGGCCGCCTCCCGCCTCCGTCCACGCCGCGTGCAGCGGGAGCAGGCCCAGCCAGCCGGACGGCACGAGGACGACCCGGGTCGCCGGTGTGGTCGCCTCGACGACCTCCTCCATGACCGCGTCCCACAGCCAGCGCGTGATCCGCTCGATCGCCTCGAGCCACGGCCCCTCGGCCTGCTCCTGCTCGAAGTAGGCGCGGAAGTAGTCCACCAGCCGCTCGCGCAGCGAGCGGTCGTCGAGCCGCGGCAGCCAGTGTGCGGCCACCTCGCCGTCCGGCGTCAGGACCAGCGCGAGGCCGCCGACCGCGGTCGCGGTCACGTAGACGGCCGGGTGCTCGCTCGCGAGGGCGGCCAGGTCGCCGAACTCGGGCGGACACAGGAAGCGCTCGTGGCCGGGAACGGACCTGATCTCGTCGACGACCGACTGGAGCTCCAGGCGCGCGGCGCGCACGTCCTGCGGCCGGGCCGACTCGCCGCTGGCCGGTCGCTCGGCCGCCTCCGGGTCGCGGGTTCCCTCGAGCGCCCGCACCCGTGCCGCGGCCTCCAGGTAGCGGCGGCCCAGGTC
>JALZEZ010000229.1 GCA_030861775.1 Actinomycetota bacterium | reverse complement strand
GGCCAGCGGAGGGTCGCCGCCAGGTCGCGCCCGCTCACGCGGCGGAGCTCGTAGGCGTCGCGCGCCGCCACCAGCAGCGCGGTCGGGCCGACCAGCACGTCGCCGTTGGCATGGCGGGTGAGGTGAACGCCGAGGAACGGCAGGCTCGGGTCGGGCACCGGGTAGATCAGCGAGCGCACCAGCTCGCGGCGCTCCGGCTTCAGCCGCAGGTAGCCGCCGCGGAAGGGCACGATGCGCGGCTCGGGCGAGCCGCCGGCGGCCACGGCCAGGCGGTCCGCCCACAGGCCGGCGCAGAAGATCGCGCTCCGCGCGCGCGTCTCCCCGCTCGAGTGGCGCAGCGCGATCCGGCCGCCCGCCGGCACGGCCGCGCTCACCGCGCAACCCGTGTGCACGGTCGTGCCGCGCTCCTCGAGCTCCATGGCCATCCGCTTCGCGACCTCCACGAAGTCCACGACACCGGTGGCCGGCGAATGGAGCGCAGCCACGCCCGCCGCGTGCGGCTCGAGCTCGCGCAATCCGGCCGCGTCCACCCGCCGCAGCCCCGGCACGCCGTTGGCCCGGCCGCGCCGCTCGAGCTCCTCGAGCCCCGGCAGCTCGGAGTCGTCCAGCGCGACGATCACCTTCCCCACCCGCTCGTGCGGTATCCCGAAGCGCTCGCAGTAGTCGTACAGCTCGCGCATGCCCTCCACGCACAGGCGCGCCTTCAGCGAGCCCGGCGCGTAGTAGATCCCCGCGTGCACGACGCCGCTGTTGTGGCCCGTCTGGTGGCGGCCCACGCCGTCCTCCTTCTCGAGGACGCGCACCATGAGCCCCGGATGGCGGCTCGTCAGCTCGCGCGCGACCGCGAGCCCGAGGATGCCGGCGCCCACGATCGCGAGGTCGCATTCCCCGCTGGGATCGCGCATTTCGGGCATGGAGCCCGAGGATATGGGGGTTTGCGGAACGCCAGGAGGGGGCACCAATCGGGCGCAGGCGCTTGTTCTGGTCTTAGACGGGGGTGCACTTGCCGGAGCGCCGCGGCGTACGCCGCGCACTGCTGGGGATCGGGATGCTCGTGGCCGCGTTGCTCGCGGCCGCACCCTCCGCGTCCGCCGCCGAGCAGAACGCGTACGCGGCGGCGATGAACTACGCCACGCCGACGATCAACATCGGCCAGGGCGACACCCTCACCTTCCACAACCTCGACAACCTCGCCAAGCACGACCTGCTCGGCACCAACGGCAAGTTCGGCAGCGAGCTGATCGGCGCCGGCGAGTCATCCAAGGTCAAGGGGGCCGAGAGTCTCGACCCCGGCCAGTACCAGTTCCACTGCTCGCTGCACGGCTGGATGCAGGGCGTGCTGAACGTCGGCGCCGCGGGGAGCGGCGGGCCCGGCGGGGGAGGCGGCGCGGAGGCGCCCGGTGCCGGCTCCGCCGCACCGGACCCGGTTGACCTCTGGCCAAGGGCCGAGAAGGGATGGACGGGCGGCGGGAGCTGGCCGATGTACGGCAAGGACCTGTCCAACTCGCGCAACGGCGGACCGAACGGCCCTTCGGTGACCGAGGCGATGAACCTCGGCCCGGCCTGGAGCCACTACTCGTCGGACGGCGACTTCACCGGAACGCCGGTCGTCTCGCACGGAATGGTGATCGCCGCAAGTCACGGCGGGACCGTCTTCGCGGTGGACGCGGTCAGCGGCAAGCTCAGGTGGAGCCACGACCTGATTCCCGACAGCGAGGAGGGCGACACTTCGATCAACGCATCGGTCGCCGTCTACCGCGACCGGATCTACGTGCCCGTCGTCGAGGTCGGTCGCCCGCGCTTGGTCGCGCTGACCCTCGGCGGCAAGGTCCGCTTCGACACGCCGATCGGCGACCAGCCGATGATGGACACCTACGGCAGCCCTGTGGGCTACGGCGGCCGGATCTTCATGGGCACGTCGGGTTACTTCGCCGAGCTGAGCTCGGAGACCACGGCGCGTGGGTCCGTGGTCGCCGTCCACTGGAAGACCGGGAAGCTCCTCTGGCGGACCTTCACCGTGCCTCCGGGCCACAACGGCGGCGCGGTGTGGAGCACCCCGGCGGTCGACACGAAGCGCGAGAGGCTCTACGTCGGAACGGGCAATGCGTACACCGATCCGGTCGGGCCGATGACCGACTCGATGCTTCAGCTCGACCCGCGCAACGGGCGCATCGTCAAGCACTTCCAGGCGGTTGAGGGCGATGCATGGAACGGGCCCGACGACTGGCCACAGAACCCAGATGCCGACTTCGGCGCGTCGCCGAACCTGATCGAGGGGCCCGACGGGCGTGAGCTGGTCGGCCAGGGGGAGAAGAACGGGCTGTACTGGGCGCTCGACCGCGACTCCATGGAGCCGGTCTGGAGTGCGCTTACCGGCCCCGGCACGTTCACGGGCGGGATCGTCGGCTCGACCGCGTATGACGGAACCCGGATCTACGGGCCCGACACGCACGGGGGAGAGAGCTGGGCGCTCGACCGCGGCGGTCGCCTGAACTGGCTCTCGGCCGATGGTGGCCCGCTCCACTTCAACGCGACGTCGACCGCGAACGGCGTCGTCTACACCAACGACATGTCGGGCTTCCTGGTCGCGCGGGAGGCCACCACCGGAATGGTGCTGGCCAAGATCCCGCTCGGCGCGCCGAGCTGGGGCGGCGTCTCGATCGTCGGCGGCACGGTCTTCGCCGCCGTGGGCATGCAGAGCGGCTCCGGCTACATCGTCGCCTACCGGCCGCGCACCGGCAACGAGGCCACGAGCGGCGCGGAGCACTACGAGGACAAGCCCGAGCAGGACCCGGACGAGTACCTGGCCGCCCAGGAGCGCGAGGAGAACTGCGCTCAGGCCAAGCGGAAGCTGAAGCAGGCCAAGAGCAAGAAGGCCAAGCGCAAGTGGAAGAAGCGCCAGCGCAAGTACTGCCCGAACAAGAAGCAGAAGACGCCCGATCAGGCCGGGGGCGAGGGCCACCACAACCACGCCGGCGGCGGGCACGACCAGAGCGAGGAGCGCGGGCAAAACGAGATGGAGGGCCAGGGCGGCGCCGTGCTCAAGGCGAACCGCCAGCGCGGCGACCGCTACGTGCCGAAGGCGCCCGGCACGAAGGAGAACCTGTCGCTCTACTACGGCCCCTACACGATCCCGCCCGGCTGGGACATGAACCGGATCGACCTCGAGCTGCCGACCCAGAACGGGTTCCTGATCGCGCTCGAGCCCGCCATGCGGCGCGTGCAGGACCTCAGCGAGCCGATGCACACCGAGGCGCACATCCACCACGCGCACTGGTTCGGCTTCGACCCGAACAACGCCGAGGACAGGTACTTCAACCAGCTCGGCACGGGCTCGCACGAGTGGGTGTTCGGCAACGGCGACGAGGAGACGCGCGCGGACTTCCGCCGCCGCACGGCGGCCGAGCCGAACGGCCCCGTCTACGGCAACTACATACCGGGCGGCCGCAACCAGACGGTCATCTACATGCTGCACAACAAGACCAACCAGCCGATGGAGGTCTGGATCGTCCTCGACGTGGTCTGGCAGCACGGCACGCGGCAGCAGCTCGAGGAGGTCACGGGGCGCCAGTACCACGACGTGAACGGGATGCTGATGGGGCGCACCTTCAACGTGCCGCGCGAGCCGAACGGCGACGGCAAGTGGGAGAACATCCGCGACCAGAAGACCGCTGACGGCAAGGAGCGGCCGATCGAGTTCGTCGCACCGCGCGACGGGACGCTGATCGGCACGGGCGGTCACCTGCACCCCGGTGGCACCGACGTGATCATGGAGAACTACGGGCCCAAGGAGAACCCGTGCCCGGCTGACAAGAAGGGCCGCGGCTACGGCGGAACCCTGCTGCTGCACTCCGAGGTGATCAACCGCAACGCGCCGTTCTCCGAGGACTATCAGACCGAGGTGAGCCACCCCGCGTGGCGCGCGCCGATACGCAAGGGCGACCGGATCCGGATCTCCGGCGTCTACGAGAACAAGGACCACGCGTGGTACTACGCGATGACCCACGCCGGCTTCTACTTCGACTACGAGCAGCCGCCGAAGGGCCGCTGCAAGCCGTACATCGTCGGGGCGTCCAAGAAGAAGGTGAAGGACCCGACCGCGGGCGTCCCCAACCGGCCGTGGACGATGGAGGACGAGTACTGCGGCTGGAAGGACGCGCCGGCCTGCGAGAGGCCGGAGGAGAAACCCAAGGAGGAGGACTTCGCCGCCCAGAACGTCGTGCACATCGCGAACTTCCAGTACCTGCCGGGCGACCGATCGTCCTCGGCCGCGGGCGGCAAGATCCCATCGGTCAAACAGGGAGAGCAGATCACGTTCGTGAACGACGACCAGTTCGCGAACATCCGCCACACGGTCACCACCTGCCCGTGGCCGTGCAACGGCCGCTACGTGGCCAACTACCCGCACGCGGACGGCGACTGGGACTCCGACACGCTGGGCTACGACCCGATCGACGGCGGCACGCCCAACCCGCGGGCGCAGACGCCGGCCGACATGAAGCCGGGCCTCTACACGTACTTCTGCCGGATCCACCCGTGGATGCGCGGGGCGTTCCGGATCGAGCCGGCGGCGATGGGCTCCTCCGGCGGCGGGTCCGGGCTGTCGCTGCCCGGCGGCTAGCTGCGCTTCTCGATCTGAAGCAGCGCGCCGTGCTCGTGCGCGTGGTCGACCTGAAGCGTCGTGTGCTCGATCCCGAAGTCGCGGGCGAGCATCCGCTCGAGCTCGCGGCGGCGGGCGTGGCAGTCGTCGTGCGGGGCCACGAGAACATGGGCCGACAGCGCGGTGAGACCTGAGGTGATCGTCCAGATGTGCAGGTCGTGGACCTGCTGGATGCCGTCCGCGCCGGCCATGCGCGCGCGGACCTCGCGGGCGTCGACGCCGCGCGGCGCGGCCTCGAGCAGGATGCGCAGCGAGTCGCGCAGCACGCCGACCGAGCTGCCCAGCACCAGCAGCCCGATCAGCACGCTCACGATCGGGTCGGCGTAGCGCCAGCCGGTGAGCACGATGACCGCGCCGGCCAGCAGCACGCCGAGCGAGCCCATCAGGTCGGCCGCCACGTGGCGGAGGGCGGCCTGGGCGTTGAGGCTGTCGCCCCCGCCCCGGTGCAGCAGCCGGTAGCCGGCGAGGTTCACGGCCAGTCCCGCGATCGCCACCACCAGGAGCCAGCCGCCGACCACCTCCGGCGGGTCGTCGAAACGCCGGTAGGCCTCGTAGAAGACGAAGCCCGCGATCAGCACGAGCGTGGCCCCGTTCGCCAGTGCGGCGAGGATCTCGGCGCGGTGGTGGCCGAACGTGCGCTGCGGGCCGGCGGGCTGGTCGGCGAGCCACATCGCGAACATCGCCAGCGCCAGCGAGAGGTCGTCGGACAGCATGTGGCCGGCGTCCGCCAGCAGCGCGAGGCTGCCGGTGAGGACGCCGGCCACGAGCTCGGCGACCGTGAAGGCCGCGGTCAGCCCGAGCGTGAGCCGTAGCGCGCGGCGGGTGGCGGCCCGGTCGGCGCCGCGGGGGTGCGAATGGCCGTGACCGTGTGCCACGGGTCCATTCTGGCGGTCGGTCAGGCGTTCGCCTCGCCGTTGCCCGGGTGGCGCGTCCGCTGCCAGGCGAACGCGGCCCCGAGCAGCAGCAGCCCGAGCGCGATGAACGAGCCGACCCGGTAGAGCGACTCCAGGCTCGAGAGGTCGAACATGAACACCTTGGTGGTGGCGATGCCCAGCAGCACGAAGCCGCCGATCCGGACCGCCCGCTGGCTTCGCGCCAGCCCAACCACGAGCGCGCCCGCCCCGGCGATCGCCCAGAACGCGCTCAGCAGGAGCTGGCCCTGCTGGCGCTCGTCGAGCAGCCCCGCGGAGTGCTGGACGAAGTCCCCGCTCGGCTGGAACGCGGTGACGATCGCCACCGAGCCCAGGTAGACCAGCGCCGCTGCCCCGAGGCTGACGAGGCCGAGCCGCTCGTCGCGCAGCTCGGGCGGGAG